>JAQCKL010000392.1 GCA_027592485.1 Cyanobacteriota bacterium | reverse complement strand
GCTTGGCTCTATTCCCCTGTTGACAAGCATTTCAGCGATGCACAACAGGACTTTTGTCAGTCAACCAGGGCATTGATTCATACCCAGAGCTTCATTCTAGAAAAAGTAGCTACTGGTTCTCAGCTGCCAGAGATTTTTGATCATTTGTGTGAGCTGCTAGAGCAAGAATTGCCTGGGGGTTACTGTTCCATTTTGGTTGTCGACCCAGACACTCAACAGTTACGCTCTGGAGCCGCTCCCACATTGCCTCAACAATATGCTGCAGGAGTTGATGGGTTAGTGATTGGGCCTTGTTCAGGTTCCTGTGGTACTGCCGCTTATCGAGGTGAATCTGTTTTTGTCAATGACATTGCTACGGATCCACTATGGGCTGAATTTCGTGATTTTGCCCTAGGCCACGACATCCGAGCCTGCTGGTCTTCTCCCTTTAGCTCTACTGATGGTGAAGTTCTAGGCACGTTTGCGATCTCCCATCGCTTCCCTTGCGAAGCAACCCAACATCAGCAAAAAATTCTCAAGATAGCAGCCCATTTAGCGAGTGTGGCCACGGACGCATTACGACAAGCACAAGCACTTAAAGAAGCCAACCTTACCCTTGAGAAAAAGGTAGTTGAGCGCACAGCTAAGCTTAGTACAACCCTCTCAAAACTAAAAAAGACCCAGAGCCAGCTAATTCAGGCTGAAAAAATGTCTAGCCTGGGCCAAATGATTGCTGGCATTGCCCATGAAATCAATAACCCAACTTCTTTTTTGGTGGGCAATCTACACCATGTCGGCGAGTATTTTTCCGACTTGATGAAGTTAGTGAATGCCTATACAGATGCGTACCCGAATAGTCTAGAACCTATTGCCAAAATCAAGAAAGACATTGACTTTGATTTTCTAGTGTCAGATTTTCCAAGGGCCTTGGATTCGCTGAATAATGGTTGTGAACGCATCTCAACCATTGTCCTAGGTCTTAGAAATTTTTCTAGACTTGATGAAGCCAAGATGAAGTCCGTCAACATCCATGATGGATTAGATAACACATTAATGTTGCTCAATCATCGGTTTAACATGTCTGGCCATCAACCTAGGATTCAACTTGACAGACAATATGGCGAGATCCCCTGGGTTAATTGTTATGCTAATCAGCTCAATCAAGTGTTTATGAATCTGATTGCAAACGCAGTAGATGCCATTGAAACTCGGTTTTTGCAGGCAGAAACAGCATTTTCACCCCTTGTCACCATTATCACAAGCGTTAAGGATGACGAGAATGTCCAGATTAAAATCCGAGATAATGGATGTGGGATTCCCTCTGATATTCAAAGCCAGATTTTTGATCCCTTCTACACAACCAAAACTGTTGGTCAAGGCTTAGGCTTAGGACTGGCAATCAGCCATCAAATCATCACTGAACAACACCAAGGCAAATTAACCTGTGTGTCTCTTGAAGGAGAGGGGACAGAGTTCATTATTGAAATTCCGATCAATGAGTCAGCAGTCAGTAACCGTTGAGATCGGAACGAGCCCATTGAGGTTGGAAGGACACAACTGATTACCCAACCCCATCCCTAACTTGTCTAGTAAGTTAGGGATGGGGTTGATTTAGGTTGATGCCCTTGACAAGCTTAATCCTCAATCTTGATGTGCGGCACTGGCAGCTGTTGTCGGGGGAAAGCTACGGCTACTGATGGTGGCAAGAGCTGGGCGGCGATCTCCTGCACATGCTCCGGTCCTAACTGTTGAATGGTTTCCAGCCAATCCCCGGTCTCATCCAAAAAAGTCGTCACATTCAGCTTGTGGTAGGAGGGCTCATAGGCTTCCAGGCGGCGGCTCCCTTCCCCGAGCAAAATGGCCGCGCCGCGCCAATTGTGATTACTCAGATGGTAGAATCCCACCGCAATCTGCAAAATCCCCTGATAAAAGGGTTTCTCTGGGGGAGCCGCCACCATCCAAATTGCCTCCAAGGTGTCGTGGCAACTGTAGAAATCACCCTGGTTAAATTGGTTGATCCCGTCCCAAAAGGCATCTGGGATAACTTCAGAGAATTCTGGGTCCGACATAACAGCGCTAATCAACCTTAAAAATACGGTGGTCTATCCGGTAACCGGCCAATTTGGGCGGAGATTTTGGAGGCGAAGTGCTATTCTCCTCTGGAGACGGTGCGGATGTGAGGAGTTGTAAATCAATGGTACGTTCTTTTGCTCAAGCCGATATTTCTAACGGTTTGGCCCTTGGTGCTCCCGGTGGAATCGGCTGGACGACCTTGGACCTCCCTGCTACGCCGTTATTTGGGACCGATGGCATTCGGGGGCGCGCCGGTGAATTGCTCACCGCTCCCTTGGCCATGCAAGTGGGCTACTGGGCCGGACAGGTGCTCAAGCAAACCGGTGTCCCAGACGGCCCGGTGCTAGTGGGCCAAGACTCCCGCAGTTCTGGTCATATGTTGGCGGCGGCTTTAGCAGCGGGCCTTACTTCAGCCGGTTTAGAAGTCTGGAATTTGGGCCTGTGCCCCACGGCGGCGGTGGCTTACCTCGCCCAACAAGTGGGGGCCATGGGCGGCATTATGATTTCCGCCAGCCATAATCCCCCCTGTGACAACGGCATTAAATTTTTTGGGGCAGACGGGACCAAGCTGTCGACCCAGATCCAGAAACAAATTGAGACGGCACTACGGGGCCAAAGCGCCCCACGCCCCGCACCTTTGGACCCACCCGCCTGGGGGCAGTACTACCCTCGCCCAGAGCTGGTCGATCGCTACCTCGACTTTCTCCATGAGCCACTGCAACCCAGTCTCGACCTGAGTGGGTTACGGATTGTGTTAGATATGGCCTGGGGCGCAGCGGCAGGCATTGCCGATCGCGCCTTTGATGGCACCCATGCGGAGATCATCAGCCTCCATGGTTTACCCGATGGCGATCGCATTAACGTCAATTGCGGTTCCACGGACTTAGCGCCCTTGAAAGCAGCGGTCAAAGCCCACAAGGCCGATATTGGCTTTGCCTTTGATGGTGACGCTGATCGAGTTTTGGCGGTGGATGCCCAGGGTCGGGTGGTGGACGGGGACTATATTCTGTATTTCTGGGGCAAACTGCTGAAAACAGCAGGTCGTCTCCCCAATGACACGATCATTTCGACGGTGATGGCAAACTTGGGCTTTGAGCGGGCCTGGCAGCAGTTGGGCGGCACCTTGGTGCGGACCGATGTCGGTGACCAGCATGTCCATGCCGAAATGATTCGCCAAGGGGCGATGTTGGGGGGCGAACAATCCGGCCACATTCTCTGCCACCACTACAGCATGACCGGCGACGGCATCTTGACGGCCTTGCACCTGGCCCAACTGGTGAAGCAGGGCGGCGGTTCTTTGGCGGCCCTGGTTGATCAGAGCTTCCAAACCTTTCCCCAACGGTTGGAGAATGTGCGCGTAGAAGATCGCGATCGCCGCAAGCATTGGCAAGACTGTGAGGCCGTACAGCAGGCGGTTGCTAAGGCGGAAGCCGCCATGGGCGATCGCGGTCGCGTCTTGGTGCGCCCCTCCGGCACTGAGCCCTTGATTCGGGTCATGGTCGAGGCTGAGCAAGCAGAACTGGTCGATCAATGGACCGACCACATTGCCCTAGCGGTTCGTCAACACCTAGCGGTTGGATAAGCTTTGGCAGTCGCCAAGAGTGGTTCTTCGCCCAGAGTCCGTTCTATAGCTTTGGTCTAACTTCTGAGCACGCTCCTGGAGGTCAGCGGTATACCCTCAGCAGCGATCTCGGGGAAATTCGATGTAGTGGGCGGTTTCATCGGCAACGGCTTGGCCACACAACAACTCCACCACCGCCAAAGACATATCAATGCCTGCCGCCACCCCAGCGGAGGTGAAAATACCGTCAGCCACGACCCGTTGATCCCGCTGCACCGCGATCGACGGATCCATCTGGGCCAGAAACCCTAGCGCCCCCCAATGGGTCGTAGCCCGTTTGTTCGCCAGCAGACCGAGCTTAGCTAGGATCAGCGCCCCGGTACAGACCGAGGTGACCTGCTCAGCCTGTTGGCTCACCGCCTGAATCCACTGGAGCGTGTCGGTATCTTCTAACAATGGGCGGGTGCCAAAGCCACCGGGTACCACGAGTAAATCAATCTTCGGTGCATCGGCAAAACCGTAGTCGGGGAGCACCCGTAATCCGCCAACGGCGGTGATGGTGTCAGTGGTTTTGGCAACGGTGAACACCTGAAACGGGGCACTGTCATCGGTGCGGCGAGACGCGACCCCAGGCACCAAACGGGTGCGGGAAAAAACTTCAAAGGGACCCGCAAAATCAAGCACCTCGACCTCGGGAAAGATCAGAATGCCAACGGTACGTTTGGGGGAATTCACAGGGGTCACAGGGGTGGGAAAGGGGCAACCCCAGACTAGCTAAACCCCGCTCAACTGGGAACCCGGAGTTTCCCTCACCCTTTTCTGGTATGCCAGAGGCTTTAAGCCCTCTCCCTGAGGCTGCCGTTCATACCGTAGAGCTATGCTCTTTCCGCAGGGTAGGCCAAAACTATGGTTCTCAAAATGGAATTGGTTTAAATTCCTGCGATCGCGTTGCCCAGTGGGGAAAATCCCTAGCCCAGCAGTAGAGAACACCGTAACAATACGGCAGAAGGGATTACGCTAAAGTTGAAATCAAGTCAGATTCGCCTCAAGACTGTGATTTTCATATCAAAATTGGATTGCTAGAGCCATGTTTTTTGACCCCATTTATCTTGTATTTATGGTGCCGGGCCTTTTGCTCACCCTGTGGGCTCAGAGCCAGGTCAAAGGTACCTACCATCGCTATTCCCAAATCAACTCCCGCATGGGCATGACTGGGGCACAAGTTGCCCAAACCATTTTGAGCAAAATGGGGGTGCAAGGGGTGCGGGTTGGTAAGTGTCACAGGGGTTGAGAACAGGAGTTGTTGTGGAAGGGAGTAGTCAGTTAAAGTTTACCGA
>JAQCKL010000391.1 GCA_027592485.1 Cyanobacteriota bacterium | reverse complement strand
TCGAGCTTGTCCCAGTCAAACTTGGCTCCGGCCCTGTTGACTCGCTCAAAGCTGAACTTCGGGGCCGCCTCTGCCAGGGTGAAGACCTCCTCACTATCGGGGGCTGACCAGCCCAGTAGGGTCATATAGTTGACTAGGGCTTCGGCGGTGAAACCCATCTGCTGAAAGTCAGAAATCGACGTGACCCCATCCCGCTTCGACAGTTTTTGGCCGGTGGTATTCAGAATCAACGGGGTATGGGCAAAGCTGGGAACGGTGCCGCCTAAAGCTTCGTAGAGCAGGATTTGTTTGGCGGTGTTGGCAATGTGGTCTTCACCGCGAATCACGTGGGTAATGGTCATATCCTGGTCATCTACCACCACCGCCAAGTTATAGAGGGGTTGGCCAATGCTGTCGCCGGAGGCGGCTCGGGCAATCACCATGTCGCCCCCTAGGTCACTGCCCTGCCAGGTCATGGGGCCTCGCACTAGGTCATGCCATTGAATGACGCGATCGTCGTCAATTTTGAAGCGAATCACCGCCGTCCGACCCTCGGCTTCAAAGGCTGTTTTCTGTTCTGGGGTCAGGGTGCGGTGACGATTGTCGTAGCGAGGGGCGCGGTTTTGGGCTTTCTGAGCCGTCCGCATGGCATCTAACTCCTCCGGCGTGTCATAGGCGTGGTAGGCCAGGCCCTTATCTAACAGGGTTTGGATGGCATCCCCATATAAAGACAGGCGCTTCGATTGAAAGAACGGCCCTTCATCCCATTGCAGCCCCAGCCACTGCAACCCGGTCATGATGTTGTCGGTGAATTCAGAGCGCGATCGCGCTTCATCGGTATCCTCAATGCGGAGGATGAATTGCCCCCCTTGACTGCGGGCAAAGAGCCAGTTGAAGACAGCGGTGCGGGCGGTACCAATGTGGAGGGTACCGGTCGGGCTAGGGGCAATGCGAACGCGGACAGTCATGGTGGCTGGGGAATGGAGGGTGTTCTACAACAGTCCCCCATTCTACTGGGCTACCGAGGGTAACGGTTGGGCCGACCCGCAGCGATGACCCCAACAAAAACACCCCTGCTGTCGGTAGTAACAGCAGGGGTGTTTTTCAATCAGCCCATCGTGGAAACTGCGAGAACGAATCGATTGATTTTTAAAGGACATCTTTAAACAGACCGTTCGTTCTAGGCACGCTTAATAGTCGCCAATGGACTCTAGGGCAAAGTTCGCAAACCCGGTGGCCACTTCTATATCGTCTTCGTGGGCAGCAAATACGATCACCATGCTGTCACCGCTAGCTCCGTAGCAGAGGATCCGGAAGGTGCCGTCATCAAAGTAGCCAGTGCGATCGATGTCGCCCCCGTCTGAGCTAATCCCCAACTCGGCAATAAAGTTATCCGCCCGGCGCAAACATTGGTTCTGGTCGACTCCTTCTAACCAGCGATCGCCCGTGGCAATTTGAGGGGCCGCTAATGCTGGCAGGCTGGCTGCAGACAAACTCAAACCTAAAAGACCAGTGGAGGCAAGTTTCGTGATGTTCATGATTGATTGGCCTAGTAAACCTTGAAAAAATGTTGGCAGAAGTTGGGAAGGAATGTCTATCAAAAGATAGTAAACACAGAAACCACTCAGGTGAGAGGGCAATCTACTCAATTTCCCTAAGCAATCCCGCTGCGGGCAGCTTGCAGGATCCTACAAGAATGGACTCGGACTCTCCGGATGGAGACATCATCGCCCTAGAAAACCCTTGAACTCACCTTTGGTAGACGCCCAGTTCCCCTGGTCAGTTCCAGGACGAAGGAATAGCAGACTAGAAAATGTGGGGCTCAACCCTGGGGCAGTCAGGTAATGGGTGGGGAAGGCTACTTCAGGCAATGTTGGCGGCTCAGCCCAAACCCAACCGTTTTACTGTTACCAAGGCCAATCAAAATCCTTGGGCTAAAACAGTGCAACCTCCATTCAATGGTCTCTAGCCACAAAGCATTTTTTGCATAGCTATCAAGCATAACAAGGTCAGCGTTCACTTTGCAACGAGAGTGTTACCATAAATTCTATAAAGAAAGCAGCGTCAAACAAGAAAGGGACAGTGGTCAATGCAAGAAATTGATAAGTTGATATCCTTCGATGGACGGGACATTCGACTTAAGGTGGGCCTATTTGCGCCCCAAGCCGGTGGGTCAATCCTCGTAGAGTCAGGAGACACCTCCGTTCTGGTTACCGCCACCCTCTCTACGGGTCGGGCTGGAATTGATTTTTTACCCCTACTCGTTGATTACGAAGAGCGCCTCTATGCAGCGGGGCGGATTCCGGGTGGATTTTTGCGTCGGGAAGGGCGTCCCCCTGAGCGGGCGACCCTGACCAGTCGCTTGATCGATCGCCCCATGCGACCCTTGTTTCCCCAATGGTTACGGGACGACATTCAAATCGTCGCTACTACCCTCTCTATGGATGAGCAGGTGCCCCCCGATGTGCTGGCCGCAACCGGTGCTTCCATGGCGGTCCTGTTGGCCAAAATCCCCTTCAATGGCCCGATGGCGACGGTGCGGGTGGGTCTAATTGGCGATGATTTCATTATTAATCCCACCTATCAAGAAATTGCCGATGGTGATCTGGACCTGATTGTCGCCGGTTCCCCGGATGGCGTGATCATGGTCGAGGCCGGTGCCAACCAGTTACCTGAGCAGGACGTGATTGAAGCCATTGAGTTTGGCTATGAAGTGGTCCAAGACCTGATTAAGGCCCAGAACGATCTGATGGCGGAACTGGGGATTGAGCGGGTCATTGCGGTCCCACCGGAAGCCGACCCCACCCTAGAAGCCTATGTGCGCGATCGCGTCACGGCCTCGGTCAAGGGGGTGCTCAAAGAGTTCCACCTTACCAAACCCGAACGAGACGCCAAGCTGGATGCGGTCAAAGCGGAAGTCGCCGCTGAGATCGAAGCATTGCCCGAAGATAATGCGGTTCGCCAGGCCGTCGCTGCTGATGGCAAAGCCTTAGGCAAAACCTATAAGGCGGTTACCAAGCAGATGATGCGCCAACAAATCATCGACGAGAATGTCCGGGTGGATGGTCGTAAGTTGGATGAGGTGCGACCATTGCAGTCGCGAGTGGGGTTGTTGCCCGCTCGGGTCCACGGGACGGGGCTATTCCAACGGGGGCTCACCCAGGTGCTCTCCGTTGCCACCCTCGGCACCGCTGGGGATGCCCAGATGATGGATGACTTGCATCCCGACGATGACAAGCGCTATCTACACCACTACAATTTCCCCCCCTATTCCGTCGGTGAAACCCGGCCCATGCGCTCTCCCGGTCGTCGGGAAGTGGGCCATGGTGCCCTCGCTGAGCGGGCCTTAGTCCCCGTACTGCCTTCGGCAGAAGAGTTTCCCTATGTGATTCGGGTGGTGTCTGAAGTGCTCTCTTCCAACGGCTCCACCTCCATGGGGTCGGTCTGCGGTTCGACCCTAGCGCTGATGGATGCCGGGGTGCCCATTACCAAACCGGTGAGTGGCGCGGCCATGGGTCTGATTAAGGAAGGGGATGAGGTCCGCATCCTGACCGATATCCAGGGTCTCGAAGACTTTTTGGGGGATATGGACTTTAAGGTGGCTGGGACCGATACCGGCATTACCGCCCTGCAAATGGACATGAAAATCACCGGTCTGCCCATGGAGGTAATCGCTAAGGCGGTTCACCAGGCCAAGCCTGCTCGACTCCATATTTTGGATTCGATGCTGAAGGAGATCGCGGCCCCTCGCACCACGATGTCGCCCTTTGCCCCCAGATTGCTCACCATGAAGATCAAGCCTGACATGATCGGCATGGTGATTGGACCGGGCGGCAAGAAGATCAAAAGCATCACCGAGCAAACCGGTGCCAAGGTGGATATCTCGGACGATGGCACCATTACCATTGCTTGTCTAGAAGCCGCTAAGGGCGAACAGGCTAAGGCGATGATTGAGGCGATCGTTCACCGCCCTGAGGCGGGGGATGTGTATGCGGGCAAGGTGGTGCGGATTATTCCGATCGGGGCATTTGTGGAGTTCCTGCCCGGTCAAGACGGCATGATTCACATCTCTCAGTTGGCCGATTATCGGGTCGAGAAGATCGAAGATGAGGTCAATGTCGGTGACGATGTGGTGGTCAAAGTGCGGGAAGTGGATGGCCGTGGTCGCATCAATCTGACCCGTCTGAACATTCACCCCGATGAAGCTGCTGCGGCCCGTGCCAAGGCTGGCTTGGTGGATTAAGGCTGGTTTAGTCTGATCAAACAGCCCCGGAGCATCTGCTCTGGGGCTGTTTATTAGGATGCAGAAAAAATCCCCTCCTCGGGCGGGGGTGGGGTGGGTTACTCGATAAAGCATTGAGATTCAAGCAATGGCACGAGTAGACAAAGATGCTGAGCGGGAAGAACGCATCTCCATGGAGATTGTGGTGGATGCCTATGGCCCAGAAGAGCAGGCAATGGGTTGGTACTACTATCTGGAAGATCGGATGCAGTGCCCTTTCCCAGCAGTCTGTGTGACGCAGCGACGAATTTCTCCCCTGAAGGAAGGTGCCACCGTACACGTCATCGGGATGGCACCAGAGGAAGAATGCGAGAAGGAAATGTTTGTGGATATTGATTACGAGGGGGATACGCTAGCGGTGCCTTTGATGCAGCTTGAGGCGATCGCGGATGTCGATGAAGAGACTCAGCAGGCTGTCTCAGATTGGCATTACTGGGTTAATTGCGGCTATGAATTGTGTTGATGGGTGCGACTATGGAGCGCGATCGGCCTGGTTCACAAATCCCCATAACAGCATCAGGCAGACGTATTTTTGTCCGGGATAAGAATCTGATAACCTAGCAGGCTAACTTTCCCCATCACCCGCCGCAGATAACCTCGAATACCTAACTGATACCTTTGAACTGGAGTTTAGACTAGCAAGCTAAAAAAAGGCGTTCCCAAAGCAAGTCAGGAGCGCCTCAAGGCAG
>JAQCKL010000003.1 GCA_027592485.1 Cyanobacteriota bacterium | reverse complement strand
AATGTACCAGAGGGCATTTCGGCTGAGGCCCGCGTATTGGTCCCCTGCCATCAAGGGCTGGCCGTCTTTCCAAATCGATTGGTGGGTGTGCATGCCGGAGCCGTTGTCGTTAAACAAGGGCTTGGGCATGAAGGTGACGGTTTTACCGTGTTTTTTGGCGACATTCTTGACGCAGTATTTGTAGATCATCAACCAGTCAGCGGCTTGGATCAGTTCCCCAAACTTAATCCCCAGTTCGCACTGGCCGCCGGTGGCCACCTCATGGTGATGCTTCTCAATGGGTACTCCCAAGGAGGCCATGGCCAGCAGCATATCGCTGCGGAGATCTTGGAGGGTGTCGGTGGGTGCGACAGGGAAGTAGCCCTCTTTGTAACGGGGCTTATAGCCCAGATTGCTACCGCCCTCGCTGCGCCCGGTGTTCCACCGCCCTTCGACGCTGTCTACGTAGTAATAGGCCGAGTGCTCGTTTTGGTCAAAGCGCACATCGTCAAACACGAAGAATTCTGCCTCAGGTCCAAAAAAGGCGGTATCGCCAATGCCGGTGGATTTAAAGTAGTCCACGGCCTTGCTAGCAACGGCGCGGGGGCAGCGCTCATAGAGCTCACCCGTGCGAGGCTCCTTGATCGTGCAGATCATGCTCAGGGTGGGTTCCTTCATGAAGGGATCGACCCAGGCCGTGTCGGGATCCGGCACCATCATCATGTCGGACTCGTTAATCGCCTTCCAACCGCGAATACTGGAGCCATCGAAGGCGACACCATCGGTGAAGCTACTCCCATCAATCTGGCTGCGGTGGAGGGTCAAGTGCTGCCAAATGCCGGGCAGATCGATGAATTTCAGATCAATCAATTGAATATCTTCGTCTTGAATGCGCTTCAAAATTTCTGCAGCAGTCGCCATGAGTTACTCCTTAGAAAAATGAGATTCCAAAGCAATATTGGGCAGCGATCGCCGCCCCCAGGGCTCAAGATCGCCAGGGCTTGAGGATGACTGTCCTGAGCTTGGCTCAAAAAAGTAGACAGTTGATTTAAGCAGTACTCTGGCTTTCTAGAGAAGACCAGTAATGATCTTTAAACTGGGTCGGGGAAAGATATGCAATGGTTGAGTGCAGTCGCTGGCGGTTATAAAAGACTTCAATCCATTCGACAATGACGGTGCGGGCCAAGGTGCGGTTAGAGAAGATTCTGGGGTGAATCAGCTCGCTTTTGAGGGTGCCAAAGAATTTAGCGACCGCATTATCCCAACAATTGCCACGACGACTCATGTTCCCCGTTATCGTAGCCTGTTGAAGGGTCCTCTGGTAGTCACCGCTGGCATACTGAGAACTGGCCATAGGTGCAAATTGAGACGTAACGATGGCAGTGCCGCCTATCGCTCTTGCATCATACTCGTGCGGCAGCGATGGAGATAAATCGTGGCAATTTCATCGCCGGGGCAATCCATCAGGCACCGCTGCAATTGAATGGCCGCATCTTCATAGGCCTCCTGGAAGTACAGCAACAACGCCCCTTCAAATTGGGTTTTGGTGGCGAGCTTAGCGGCTTTGAGTAAAGGCGGATCGGGCTCAAAGACTTCGTAGACGCTGACAAAATTACTCTTGCCCTTCATCCGCACCCGGTCAATCACCCGCATGGCGTATTGGTTGGCATCTTCTAATTCCATAAAGGTGTGGTGGGAAATCAGCAGGTTGACCCCATACACCCGAGTCATACGCTCAATCCGAGCCGCCACGTTAACGGTGTCACTAATGACGGTGCCGTCCATCCGGTTTTGGCCACCCACCGTGCCCAACATGAGCCGCCCGGTGTTAATCCCAATCCCAATGGCAATGGCGGGGCGATCGTCGGCCTCCCGCTCTAGGTTGTAGCTCTGCAACCGCTCCAGCATTGCCACACTGGCCCGCAGGGCATCATCTGCCCCCTGACTAAAGAGGGCCATAATCGCATCGCCAATATATTTATCAATGAAGCCATGGTTCTCAGAGATCGTCGGCTCCATCCGTGAGAGAAAGGCATTGATAAAGTGAAAGTTTTCCTCTGGGTTCATCTGCTCCGAAAGGGTGGTGAAATCACGAATATCGGCAAACATCACCGACATGTGCTTTTCCACCTGATCCCCCAATCCCACCTCGATAATGCTCTCCTTGTTTAAGAACTGGAGAAACTCTCGGGGCACAAAGCGGCTATAGGCCAGATTGATCTTGGCTAGCCGCAAGTGGGTCTGGAGCCGAGCCAATAACTCGTTCTTAGAAATGGGCTTCGTCAAATAATCATTGGCCCCAGCACTCAACCCTTCCACTAGGGCAGACACCTGGTTTTTGGCCGTCAACATCACGATGGGTAGCGCATAGTCAGGATAGGTGTCTCGCACCTTGCGACAGACCTCGTAGCCGGTCATGCGCGGCATCATCACATCTAGCAAAATCAGGTCAGGACGCAGCCCATTTTCCATCATTCGCAAGGCATCGGGACCATTGCTGGCCTGGATGACGCGATATTTATTCAGACTCAGATAATTGACGATGACTTGGCGGTTAACGGGCTCATCATCGACCACTAAAATCACGAAGGCCTGGGTATCCAGCTCACCATGATCGACTTTTAGGTTGGCTGGGGTCTCCCAGTCCGCAGTGGCCTCAGCCCGTTTCTGCTCAAGCTGGCCTGGCGACAGTAGCCCAGTGGCAGGCTCTGCTGCTACGGCACCGGAGGACAGCTCGTCCTCGGTCAAGGCCGTAGCCGTTTGAGGGCCTGCAATGGGCAAGGTGAAGGTGAATTGGGAGCCCACCCCCGTGGCCGATAGCACCTGGAGGGTCCCGTGATGGAGTTCGACCAGTTGCTTGGTTACCGCTAGGCCAATGCCCATCCCCCCATAGAGGCGGGAGGTAGAGCCATCTGCCTGCTCAAAGGGTTCGAAGATGCGCTCAAGCTTGTCGCTAGGAATGCCAATGCCGGTATCGGAGACCGTGATGGCCAGATAATCCCCTGGCTGGGGCACAAAGTTAGGGGGGCGAGTAACGGCGATCGCGGCTCGATCAATCACTGTGGCAATGCCGCCATCACTACCATTAGCCCCAGGATGCAACGGCAGATTAACGGTCATCGGTTCGGTCCGCCGTGGGTAGGCACCGCCCTCCGCCGTCATGATTTGAGCCGAGACCCCGATCATGCCGTAATCGGTAAATTTCACCGCATTGCCCACCAAGTTATGCAAAATTTGCTGGAGTCGATTCTCATCGGCCAGCACCGAGGGCAGGTGGGGCGATACCGCATTGATCAGCTGGACATCCTTTTGACGGGCCAAGGAGCGGCTTAGGGTCAGTACCACATCCGTGACTTCTCGAATCCCCACGGGCTGGGGCTTAATTTGCACATGGTTGTAGCGCAGTTGTGAAAAATCGAGAATGTCATTCACGAGGGTGGCTAGCCGCCGACCACTGGCCACAATCATGGCGAGATTGCCTTTGGTCTGGCGGGTCAGGGGGCCGCTGACCCCATCGATCAGGGATTCAGCCAGACCAATAATGCCGTTGAGGGGGGTGCGTAATTCGTGGGAGGTATTGGCCAGAAACTCGTCCTTGAGTTTATCGAGCCGCTGCAGTTCGCGGTTCCGATCCTCTAGCTGGTCAAAGGACTGCTTCAACTGACGGGCCATGGTCTGAAAGGCCTTTTCCAGCTCGGTCAATTCCTTGAAGCGGCCATTGGAAAGGGGCTGGTCCCATTCCCCGACCGCAAATTGCTTGGAAACCGCATTCAGCCGCAAAATCGGTTGCGCCACCCATCGGGCCGTGATCCCGGCAATGATGCTGGCCACAATCAATGACAGCAGGCAGAGAATCAGGGTATTACGGGTGTTGGTTGCCACTTGTCCCATAAAGTCAGCTTCTGGGATGACGGTGACAATCAGCCAATCAATCCCTCGGCCATCTCGAAAAGGCACCATGTGAACTAACTGGCGCTCGCCCCCGGTCCGGAAGGTAAATTGCTGGGCGGTCTGGATATTCTCTAGGGTGCCAAACTCCCCGATCAGATAGCGGGCGGTGGCACTGATCAACGGTTCTCGGCTAGCAATCGCGGCTAAACGTTCTTGATCCCCATTCGGGGCGGTCACAAAGGGGGGTTCATCCGCAGAGGTGGCCACAATCTCGCCATTGCGTTCCATGATGAACGCATGGCTATTGGGGCTAATATCCAGCAGCTTTAAGTAGCTACTAATTTGCTCCAGGGTAAGGTCAAGGGCAATGACCCCCCGTAAGCTGCCGCGATCGCTATAAATCGGCGCTGCCAGGGTAATGCCCAATACGGAGTAATCTTCGGAGGCAAACTCATAGATCGGACTCCAACTGGAGCGGCGATTTTTTTCTACGGCCTTATACCAAGGGCGGAGGCGGGGATCGTAGTTTTGAGTGGCGATCGCCCCGCCGCGATTACCCTGGTCATTCAATTGATAGGTGGTGCGAATGGGGGCTGAGGCCTGAGTCCTTTCCCAGAGAACGGTCTGGCCATTATCCCGTTCTTGGACGCCAATAAATTCACCGGCTTCGCTGCCGTAATAAATGCTGGTGATACCGTCAGAGGAGCGCAGTTGGTGCCAAAAATGACGGGTCAGGGCTTGAAAATCGGTGGTATCTAGGTCTTCATAGAGAATCTCGCTGCGGCTGTTGCGCTGGAGCAGATTCGGCTGAATGAGATAGGTCTGCAGGTTTTCTTGAATGCGGGATGTGGAGCGATCGCTCAATTGTTCAGCGAGATTATTGACGGCCTTCTGCCCATTGCGCAGGGACAAGCCAGCGGTCAAACCCACAGCAGCAGTAATTTGCACAACGAAAGACACCACCAACACCATGCGTAGGGGAAGTCGGTGGGTCAGGGCGGCTAAAAATTGAGACCGGGGCAAAGCCATACGGGTGGTTTTTGGGTAATTCAATCCCCAGGGCAACAGAGCGTACCCAGCGAAGTTGCGGAATCCTTTTGCATAGTATCCCCACGGAACTCGGTCACCTATCTGAGCTGGGCAAAGTCGCCCCTGAATCCCTCCCGAAATCGCTTCTATACTGATCACAGAGTGATTAACTCAATCCGCATTGTTTTAGGCTTTTCAAGCCCTATCTCTTTCCCTTTCTGCTGAGCCGCCTTGATTGCAACCGAAACCCTTACCCTTTTGGAATGGCCTCGCCTCTGTCAGCAGTTGGCCACCTTTACGGCAACCAAGTTGGGGGCGATCGCGGCCCGACAACTCCAGCTTCCCGCGTCTCAAGCCCTTAGCACCACGCTCCTGGCCGAAACCCAAGAGGCCACCCACCTCGAAACTCGGACCTCTGGCCTCAGCTTCACCGGCATTGAGGACATTGGCGATGCCTTGATGCGAGCCCAGCGCCAGGGATTGCTGAATGGCAAAGACCTGCTCGCGATCGCCCTCACCCTCAAAGGGGCGCGACAACTGCGCCGTACCATTGATAGCCAGGAGGCCGTGCCGACCCTCCAAGCGCGGGTCGCGGCGCTGCGGACCCACCCCGATTTAGAAAAGGCGATTCACCATTGCATTGATGATCGGGCTCAGGTAGCCGATCTCGCTAGCGCTAAATTAGGCCAGATTCGGGAACAACTCAAAACCTGCCGTCAGGAGATTTATCAGCGGTTGCAGCGGATTCTGCAGCGGCACAGCGGGGCGGTGCAAGAGCCGGTGATTACCCAGCGGGGCGATCGCTTTGTGATTCCGGTGAAAGCCCCCCAAAAGGATGCGATTCCCGGCATTGTCCACGACGCTTCCACCAGCGGGGCCACCCTCTACGTTGAGCCCAAAAGCGTGGTGGAGTTAGGCAACCGGCTACGGCAGCTCCAACGCCAGGAAAAAACGGAAGAGGAAGCCGTCTGTCGCGCCCTAACCCTACAGGTGGCTGAGGTCAGTGAAGATTTGGAGCAACTTTTGGCCATCGCCACTGCCCTGGATCTGGCCACTGCCCGAGCCCGATATGGTCTCTGGCTCAACGCCAATGCCCCTCGGTTTGTGGATTCCCAAGCGCAAATCACCCTGCGGCAACTGCGCCATCCCCTTTTGGTGTGGCAGCAGCAGCATGAGCAGGGGGCGACGGTGGTGCCCATTGATGTGGTGGTTTCCCCCACCGTGCGCGTGGTGGCAATTACCGGCCCCAATACCGGCGGCAAAACGGTCACCCTCAAAACCCTTGGCCTCGCCACCTTAATGGCGAAAGCCGGAATGTTTATCCCGGCCAAGGAACCGGTGGAGCTGCCCTGGTTTGAGCAAATTCTGGCGGATATCGGCGATGAGCAATCCATTGAGCAAAGCCTGTCTACCTTCTCAGGACATATCAAGCGGATTGGTCGAATTTTGGCGGCGATTGGGGAGGAGTTAGGGAGCAAGGGAGTTAGGGAGCAGGGGAGCCAGGGATTAGGGGAGTGCGAGGGTGTGGGGGTGCCGGGGGGCGAGGGAGCAGGGGAGCAGGGGAGCAAGGGAGTAGCCAGGGAGCAGGGGAGTAGGGATGTGGGGGAGACAGGGTGCAATGCTCTGGTGCTGTTGGATGAAGTGGGGGCAGGGACCGATCCGTCGGAGGGAAGCGCTTTGGCGATCGCCCTGTTGCGGCATTTAGCCGATCGCGCCCGCTTCACCCTAGCGACCACCCATTACGGGGAGTTGAAAGCCCTTAAGTATGAGGACGATCGCTTCGAAAATGCCTCCGTTGAGTTTGACGATGTCAGCTTATCCCCCACCTATCGGCTGCTGTGGGGGATACCAGGCCGGTCCAATGCCTTGACCATTGCCCGGCGGCTGGGGCTCGATCCCTTGGTGGTGGATGACGCCCAAGCCCTGGTCGGCATCGGCAAATCCCAAGATGTTAACCAGGTGATTGCGGGGCTAGAGGCTCAACGCAAACGCCAGGAGAACCGGGCCACCGAAGCCAGCCAGCTCTTGGCTGAAACCGAAAAACTCCACCGGGAAGTAGCCCGTAAAGCCGACTTTTTGAAAGAACGGGAACGGCAACTCCAACAGCAACAGGAGCAGGCTATCCAGGCCGCTGTTGCTGCCGCCCGCAAGGACATCGCCCAAGTAATCCATCGGCTGCAGCAGGGGGATGCCACCGCCCAGGATGCCCAAAAGGCAACCATGGCAGTGAATACCATTGCTGAGCGCCACCAACCCAAAGCCGTCGCCAAGCCCAAACCAGGGTTTAAGCCCAAAACCGGCGATCGCATCCGTCTGCTGAGTCTGGGGCAAACCGCCGAGGTGCTCAGCGACCCCGATGGTGATAGCAAGTTAACGGTTCGGTTTGGCCTGATGAAAATGACCGTTGGTCTTGACGATATCGAGTCATTGACCGGGGAAAAGGCCGATTTACCGAAACCCAAAGTAGCCGCTGTCGTGCCAACGCCACCGCCGCCCGCTCCGGCGATACGCACGGCTAAGAACACCTTTGATCTGCGGGGAATGCGGGTGGTGGAGGCAGAATCTGTCTTGGAAGAGGCGATCGCGAGCAGCCATGGCCCCATCTGGATTATTCACGGCCACGGTACTGGCAAACTGCGGCGAGGGGTGCAGACGTTTCTCCAGCACCATCCCCAGGTGGAGAAATTTGAACCGGCGGAACAGGCCGATGGTGGCACTGGGGTCACGATTGCCCATGTATAGCCTTGCCCACTTTGCTTAGGACACCTAGGAACGCCCTGATGTTTTGCGCAGAAGCAATGGGGCTCGCAGTCTTGTCCTAACGGCACTTGCGACTGCTATACCGGCCAATAGATCCCCTCTCATAGAACATCCCAGGACAATTAAAATCGTCCTGGGATGACCTGATTTCTACAGCCTAGAACTAGGCCACAGTGACCTACTAAACCAGCAAGGTTACCGTTAAGGCAATCACAGCCGTAAGACCAGCGACTAGAATCATCCATTGGTCATCTTGCTGATTGGCGGCGGGCAATTGCTCAGCATAAGCGATCGCCTTGGGTTGATTCTGCAGATAGCGGCGAAATGCCTCAGAGTGTTCAGATCGCATTACTTTGCTATGCCTCTGGTAAATGATGAATCTTATGAAACTAATGTAACGAATATGTTACGTAATCACAACTTCCTCTCATCTATCTTAAGGTTTGCTTCCGATTTCCCTGGCTTCACCGTAGAGGCCCATCACTGCGGTGAGGGGTAAACGCGATTGAGCCCCCAACCCCAGAGCAGAGACATGGCCCCAATTCAGGTGATCTGCCGCCGCACAGGCAATCATGGCGGCATTGTCCGTGCAGTAGGCCAAAGGTGGAAACAGCACCGTTAATCCCTGGGCGGTGGCAGTGGCGGTGAGATGTTGGCGGAGGCCGCTATTGGCAGCAACCCCCCCACCGACCACGATGGTGCTTAAGCCATGGTCCAACGCGCAGTTTAAGGCGCGCTTGGTCAGTGCCCGCGCTACCGTCCCCTGAAAGCTGGCCGCTAAATCGGCTAAGGGCAATGGGTCTATGCCCTGGGCCTGAAGGGATTGGACAAGGCGCAAAACCGCTGTTTTTAAACCACTAAAGCTGGAGTCGTAGCGGTGGAAGCCGCCCCCCGGCAGGGAAATCTTGCCCTCTGGCAACGGAAAAGCCGTGGGGTCCCCTGCTGCAGCTAGGCGATCGATGATCGGGCCACCGGGATACCCCAACCCCAAGAGCCGCGCCACCTTGTCAAAGGCTTCCCCCGCCGCATCATCGCGGGTTTGGCCCAGCAGTGCATAGTTCCCACAGCCTTGCACCTGAATTAGGCTAGTGTGGCCCCCAGAGACCAACAGACAGAGGAAGGGCGGTTGCAGCGTCGGTTCGCTCAGGTAGGCCGCGTAGATGTGCCCCTCCAAGTGGTGTACCCCGAGGAAAGGTTTGTCATGGACGAGGGCCAGGGTTTTGCCCGCCGTCAGCCCGACCATCAGCGCCCCCACCAGCCCCGGCGCACAGGTGGCCGCCACCCCATCAATGGCGGCCCAAGTTAATCCAGCCTGCTCTAAGGCAGCGGTAACCAATGGTCCCACCTGTTCCACATGGGCTCGGGAGGCCACTTCCGGTACCACCCCCCCGTACTGACGATGGATATCGATTTGAGAGGCGACGACATTGCTAAGGACGGTGCGATCGCGCACTACCGCAGCAGCGGTTTCATCGCAACTGGTTTCTAAGGCAAGAACAATGGACATTTACAAATTGTTACGGGTAGCTTTGAGAGATGTAAACCCCGCACCAGCTTTGCTTTACCGGGTTTCCCTCGCGGGGTATGATGGCGTCCAAGTTGGGCGAAAGTTTATACAAACAACTTAAGCTTTCTGTGTCCAAAATTTTTGATCTTTGCGTAGTAAAGGGAAACACTGTATGCGACGGTTGTTTGCTCTGGCGTTAGCGATTTCACTGTGGTTTGGTGTAGCGCTCCCCGCTTCTGCGGCGGATGTGGCTGGCCTGACCCCCTGCGGTGAATCAGCCGCTTTCCAACAGCGGGCGGCAGCAGCTGCCACGGAAACAGCGAAAGCGCGCTTCGAGTTCTATGGAAACTCTACTCTGCTCTGTGGAGAAGATGGTTTACCTCACCTGATTGTGGATGGCGATCTTGCCCATTTGGGTGAGTTTGTAATTCCTAGCATTCTCTTCCTCTATATTGCGGGTTGGATTGGCTGGGTTGGTCGTTCTTACCTGATTGCCATTCGTGGCGATAAGAAGCCTGAAGAGAAAGAGATCATCATCGATGTACCTCTCGCTGTGAAGTGCTCTCTGGCTGGCTTTGCTTGGCCTCTGGTTGCCCTCAAGGACATGCAAAGTGGTGCAATGTTTGCTAACGATGACGAAATTACCGTTTCCCCTCGTTAGTGACTAGGGTTCCACCACTGTTTTCAGGCCACTTTTTTCAGGAGAATATCGATGGATGATTTGTTGAAGTACCTATCCACCGCCCCAGTGGTGGCAACGGTTTGGATGGTGGTTACAGCCGGCATCTTGATTGAATTTAATCGTTTCTTTCCGGACCTGTTGCTTCACCCGTAACCCGTTCACGGAAAATAACGATTGGCACAAATCACAGTGGGTCTCCCGCTGTGATTTGTGCTTTATGGCACTTTGCTTAGGCCGTTTCCAGAAAAGAAATTACCAGCAAGCCTCATTGTGTAGGCTGGGTAGAACGAAGTGAAACCCAGAATAGTCAGGCATTTAAGCGTGTTGGGTCTCGTGCTTCGATGCCAACCTACAACGGTATATTCGTTACCGGAAATCGCCTTAGAGTGCGGCAACGAAATAAGCATCCGCTAAACATCCCCACCCTGAGGGAAAAGCACGGCTCTACATCCCCCTTGCTTGAATGCCGAAGGCTATACCCCTGCTTCGCACCTCCTACGGCCTACTCCCAAAACGGGCTGCTGTTTATACACATCTCTAAGCTCAGGCAAAAGGGGTAGATCCCCCGCTGTCGCCGCCCCCTTGTCAAGGGGGCTAGCCCATGTCCTGGCTAAGATTGCCCCCCTTGATAAGGGGGGTTGGGGGGATCTAAACCCTGATAACCACTTGAAAAAGAACTTATGTAGGGCTTCCTGAAAAAGTAAAAACCGCTGATGTATGGTCGTTACAAGCGATAACGCCATCAGAAAGTGCAAGGTCGAAAGTAGCCAAGGCTATATTGGGGACATGTTTGGCACAAAGGAGCACATATACCCATGGCTGGTCCCACTTCCCCTGGGGGCAATCCTCAGGTCGGCGATTTAGAGACGCCCCTGAATTCTTCTCAACTCACTAAAGCTTTTATCGGTAACCTGCCCGCCTATCGACCCGAATTAGCGCCCCAGCGGCGCGGCTTGGAGGTGGGCATGGCCCACGGCTACTTTGTGTATGGCCCCTTTGCCTTGCTGGGACCGCTGCGAGACTCGGATATTCCGGGATTGGCGGGGCTATTGGGAGCGGTAGGTTTGGTGATGATTCTGGCGATGGCGTTATCGCTCTACGCCACTGCTGGGGTCAGTGATGCGGTTGCTAAGGCCACTGCACCCTTTACCCCACCCACAGATTTTCATACGGCCAGCGGCTGGCGGCAGTTTGCCAATGGCTTTTTGATTGGGGGCTTGGGTGGGGCGATCGTGGCTTACTTGGTAGCTTCGTTAGCTGCAATGGTGTTGGGTTAAATCGCTGGTAGTGCCCCATAGGTAAGGATGGCTGAATCTTATATGCAGCAAGGGATATCAAGATTTACGTCCTTCTCGAAGGCGCTAAGTATATGTACTCGTTGAGGGCTGGAACACCGATTCTCCCGTGGATTGTGGGTTGAAATCCTGTGCAGAACCAGGATACTTCGGCACTCAGAAGCTAGCTTCATTGGTCGAAACTCTTTCAGAAAGAGGAGTACAACCATCCTTACCTTTTTATGACTACCAAGTTGATTAAGTCTTCCGGCTATGGGTTCAGAAACTTTAAGCGGTTTCGATTGCGATGCCTCATTTGCTGGTATTTACCTCTCGTCAATTTATAGTCAAGCCAGAAGAGGCCTGAAATCCTTGATATACAAGAGTTCAACCTAACTCACATAATGTGGATACAATAAAAAAGCAGGGTAATATATACCCTGCTTTTTTATTGTATCCGACGCAACTTCTCAAAAAGTGCTGCTTGGTTTAGGGCCTGGTTTTCAGGCGGGCTATTTCCCTTAACCCTTAAAAGCCACCATACAGAGAAATTAGTAAAACCCTTTGTACAGAATGTTTTAAGGTTTTCCAGATCAAACTACTGTCCCTTGGACGGAAGTTTAATACCTGCATTTTTCTCAGAGAGAGCCTCAGTAATTATTGAGAAGTTAGTGACCTTAGAAAATCAATAACTAGGGGACAGGGCATGGTAACCGTTCAGGGGGGGGACGGATTTAGTGGATTTCAGCCATTGCTGAGAACCAAGATCGGCAAAAATCAGGCTCAACTAGGCCAAATCAGACTATTTCAAGAGCTGAAACCCTTATTTTCCCATGCCCCCCTGAACGCTTACGGGCATGCAGGGGCTGAAGTTCCTGCATCAGCCGAGTCCTCTTTCTCAATGCTGGATGTGGTTTTGCCATCACCTAGAAGCGCTACACATCCTCGAAAATCTCTTGTGGCCTCCTGATCTTGTGAGGTTGCTAGCATTTCTGCACTGTCACCGTCAGCCGATACAAGGGTGTAAGCGTAATATTCAGTGGTTGTAGAAACGCCAACTTCCATAAAGTTCAGGTCAGTCGCAAAGGAGTTGTTTTCCAGGCGATAGGCTTGTTGACCCCGATTCAGGGAGCCAATATAAGTATTGGCTTCGGTTTCTTTCGCGCGGCTTGCCTGGTTGAGGAAAGAAGGGAGGGCGATCGCGGACAGAATACCGATGATGATAATCACCACCAGTAGCTCAATCAGGGTAAAGCCACCCTCGGTCTTCTTGTTCAGAAAATGCTGTAGTAGTCGGGCTTTTAGGTTCGTGGTCATGGTTTTAATGGTCTCTCCTTGGGAAGGGGGGTAGCGTTGGTTTAGCTCCTGTATGCTAGGCTACCCACCCTTTTTGCTTTCACTATCATTTCCGGCAAAAATTTTGCCTGAGTGGGTGATGGGTTAAGAATTTAACAGGCCTTGCTATAACTATACGGGTTTTTACTGAATCGTATATCCGGCGTTAGTGATAGCAGCTGCAATCCGCTCAGCAGTCTCTGTGGTCGTTACGGCTACGGCTTTGCTGGTGGGATCGGCATCGACCGTAGCCGCCGCATCTAGAGTTTGGACCGCCTGGGTAATGGTCTCTGCACAGGCGGAGCAAGCCATGTCCGGTACGGTGAAGTTAATTGTAGCCAATGGCACCTCCTTGGGGATTGAGTAACTGAGTGACGATTAGCCAAAACCGCTCATTAAGGTACAAGGTAGCAGGGGTTGGATAGGCTGGCTCCAAAACTGACTTCCCTAGCGGATGTTTGATCCTGCGACATCAGCCCCTTAACGCAATGGCAACAGGGCTTTACACAGAACGTTGTCTACAGGTTTAGCTGGTTTTGGCCTCTAGTCGTGCCGTCTGCACCCCGGCCTCAATATCGTCCAGGGTTTTGAGAACTAGGCGCTTTGCCTCTAGTTCCCAGCCCCATTTTTGGACCTGAAAGGCGAGATAGAAACCTACGCCCGTAACCATCAGATCTAAGGGCTGTTGCCAAGAAATGCCCAAGAGTAAGCCCAATCCACCCACGCCCCAAAAGGGCAGTGCCACTGTTTGGCGGTTGTTTTCTACAATTTTGGCCCAGGGATTTTGAGGGATCAGCGCTTCTACCTGGGCTCGCACGGCCTGCTGCTGAGGATAGGGCACGGCAAAGCTAAACTTGCGGCGCAGCTTCTCAATTTTGCGGGCTTCGGTGCTGTATTCCGTCAGCTCATCCTCAGCCATGCGAATCAATTGCTCTGCTGAATCCATGTTGCTTGTTATTCCCTGGGGTTGTGTCCATTTTAGGCGTCTGGCGGCCTTGTCGGTTTAGCGGGATGACAACTGTTCTGTCACCGTCATCGGGGCTGGGGGGAGAGGCCGGGGTGCAGGGCTGGAACGATGGCGATAGCTGCGATGTAACACCGTGGCTCCTAAGCTGGCGGCAAAGGCAATCGGGGCAGGCCACAGGGGCAGCCACCCCCCCTGGGCAAAGGCCCAGAGGGGGATGCCCACGGGAATCACAATGAGGACGATCGCCCCCAGCGGTAACCACCAGGGTTTTTGCAGCCCCCAGCCCGCCCCACCTCCCACTGCGGCCCACCCCAAGATCCACAGCACCTCTAGGCTATTGGGCCAGGTCCAGGGTAAAGCCTGACCATCTAGGGCCACCTTGAGGATCTGGCTGGCCATTTGGGCATGGAGCATTACCCCTGCCATTTGGTGATCGACCGTAGCGTCACGGCTATAGGGGGTATAAAACAAGTCCTTGGCGGAGGGGGCGGTGGTGCCAATTAACACTGCCCGATCGCGAATGATGGCTGGGTCAAATTGTTCAGTCAAAATCTCCGTTAGGCTCAGGCGTTCGGCAACGGTAGGAGCGCCATCGTAATTGAGCATCACTTGGTAACCGGCCCCATCCACGGACTGATAACCCCCAAAGGTGGCGCTGAGGGGCTCAAAGACCGTACCCGCCAATTGAAACTGACTGGGATTATCGGGATCAGCCTCTAGGGTGAGGCCGTCTGCTGCCAAGTATTGCAGGGCGACCTGAAACCCGAGGGAGTAGCCGGTGGGAGCATCATCACTGTGTCCGGTTGTGGCCAATAACAGGTTGCGACGAATCACCCCATCCGGGTCCACAATCAGGTCGTTAAAGCCCACCCGCTCTGGGGGGACTGAGGCGGGGGCGGGGACCGTTTCGCTGGGGCGATCGCCAATTTTTTGAATCGCAATAATATTGGGGGCTGCGAGGGCCTGCAGCAGTTGATCATGGCCCTCCCCTTGGGGGAGTTCTCGGTGCAAATCGAGGCCAATCACTCGCGGCTGGTGGGATTGCAAAATGACCAGGGCCTCGGCCAACGTTTGATCGGCGGGGGTCGGGCGTTGCAATTTTTGCAGATCAGTTTCGGTGATTTCGACCACGAGCAGGCGAGGGTCAGGGGGGATCGGCGGCTGCGCCTGCACCAGTTTGTCGTAGAGCATCAGCTCTAGGGGCATCCAACCCCCCAGGCTGCGAATCACCACCATCAGGAGGCCGATGAGCACCGGCGCGATCGCCCCTTCCCAAGGACGACGGGGTGAACTGGTGGGTTGAATCAAGGTGGGGGCAGAGATCGGTGACCGCTCCCCCATCACCGTTTCTGGCATCGCCAGGGCCTTAGGCCCTGGCCCAGGCAACCACTGGTTTAAACGGGCCGAATCCCCATGGGGGCCGAGGGCGGTTTGGTCAATGGGTTGCACCGTAACCGGCGACAGGCTGTCGAGACGACCTAAGTCGTCGAGGGCGATTTCCGCAGCGGTATAGCGTTGATAGACCGATGAATGGGCTAAGCGACTCAAGAAAATCCCCAGGCCCGGCCTCAGATCGGGCACAAGTTCTTGCCAGCACAATTCCCCGGTTTCAGGATGCTCGGGAATGGCCATGGGCGATCGCCCCGTCAGGGCCTGAATCGCCGTTATTCCTAGGGCATACAAATCGCTGCTGTAGCGGGGGCGGCCCGACAGTTGCTCAGCGGGGGCATAGCCCTGGGTCCCAATGCTGACGGTAAATTGTTCTAGGTTGCCGGTCTGGACCTGGGTGGTGATTTCCTTGACCGCGCCGAAATCAATCAGGGCAATTTTGCCATCCTGGCGACGCATCAGGTTACTGGGCTTGATATCCCGGTGGATCACCTGCTCCCCATGGATAAAGGCCAGGGTCGGCAGCACCTCCGCCAGCAGATCGATCACCGCCTGTTCTGACCAGGGTTCCTTATTTTGGAGTTCGGTGGTCAGGGTATGACCATCCACATAAGCCTGCACCAGGTAGAATTCGGCATCTGCTTCAAAGGCATCGACCAATTGGGGGATGCGATCATGCTGCCCCAACTGTTGTAGCGCTTTGGCTTCCGCATCAAAGAGGCGACGGGCCGTCTGCAAAAAGTTTTCGGTGCGATTAGCGGGTGTCAGATGTTTGACCACGCAATGCTGTTCGCCCTGCTGCAGGTCGATCGCCAAATAGGTGCGGCCAAACCCCCCAGCCCCTAAGAGCTTGAGCAGACGATAGCGGTTTGCCAATACGGTCCCAATCATACCGAGGGAGAATTTATCTACGCAGCCAGGGGCAAGGATTGCCCTGCCCTGGCTAAAGTATGTCTTATTTTTAAGGGGTCCATCACTTTAGGAAGCCGTCTGGTGAGCCGACGATTAACGGGACAATCTGCCCCCTGGTTTTGGGGACAGCGGTATCGCCGCCGCTTTTATAGGCTGGGGTATGGACTGGGGATTACCCTGGTTTGTTGCTGGCTCTGGGCCATTGCCAGTCCCGCTTGGTCGCAAGCAACCGAGCCCTCGACCCCCACCCTCATCGAAACATTGGAAACCCTTGCTCCCGCTGAGATTCAACCTTTATTGAACTGGTCTGGCACCCAAATAAGCCAGGCCCCGGTCCGTCTCGATGGCCGTACCGTCATCACGGTCGCAGCCCTAGCGGTTACCGATGGACTCACAGCCCAGGCCCGCGCCCAATATATTGAGCGTCGCCTCAAAACCATCGCCCGACAATATATTGAGGATATTGAGCAGCAGCGTCTTACCCCAGCAGACTTAACGGTCACCCAGCGCGTGGATGAACAGAGTCGGCAGCCAGTCCTCTCGGTGAATGACCAGGACTTACTAACAATCACGGCCTTGGATGTCCAGCTGAGCGGTAGCGTGACTTTGCGGGTCAGTGAAGTCATCGACGCGGTCGAGACAGCCCTGACCCGTTACTACCACGAACGCCAACCTCAAGCCCTGTGGCAGCAAACTTATTGGGCGATCGCCCTGATTGGCTTGGCGCTGATCATCAGTGTGGTCTTGGCCAAAATCGAAGGGCGGCTACAGCGCTGGCGAACCTTGGCGACCAACCGGGTAACGCGATCGCCCCACTTGACCCTGGCGGAGTCGGTGGCAACGACCGGTCCGCCCACCACCGCCCTGCGCCACTCCCTCTTAGATCGCTATTATCAACGGCTGCTGGTGCTCAAGCACCAACTGCTGCATTTGGGCCAAATTTTGATCTGGGTGGGATTGGGGTTTGCCCTCCTGGGACTCTATCCCCATACCCGCTGGCTACAGCCTCTTTTGATCCCCCTGCTGCGATTTCCGACTCAACTGTTACTGGTGGGGCTGGGGGCCTATGGCCTGATTCGATTTACTGAATTTTGGTTTGATCGCCTCTGCCTCACCGTCGAGGAGCGGGCCGAAATTTCCCCGGAGCGATCGCAGCGCTTAGTGCTAAGGCTCTCCACTTTTTCAGCGGTGATTAAAGGGGTCGTGGCGGTCGCGATCACCATTGCCGCCGTTCTGATTACCCTATCCCAGTTTGGAGTCGAAGTCGCGCCGCTACTCGCCGGAGCCGGAATCTTGGGAATTGCCATTTCATTGGCCTCCCAGAGTGTGATCAAAGACATCATCAATGGGACGCTGATTTTGGTGGAAGATCAGTACGGCGTGGGAGACGTGATTGTCACCAATGGCGTCGCTGGTTTTGTGGAAACCATGAACCTGCGCATCACCCAACTGCGGAACGAAGAGGGGCGATTGATCACGATTCCCAACGGCCAAATTGCTGTGGTCGAAAATCTGTCGAAGGAATGGTCACGGGTGGATCTCAAAATCCCCGTGGGCCTGAGCGCCAACTTGGATGAGGCCCTAGAGCTAGTAGACCGAGTCGCCCAGGACCTGGATCAAGATCAGATCTGGGGGTCGTTGATCTTGGTGCCACCCCAACTCTTGGGGGTCGACCACCTCGACCATGCTGGGGCAATCATCCGCATGTGGATCCAGACCCAACCCTTAAAGCAATGGGATGTGGCCCGAGAATACCGCCGTCGCCTCAAAGCGGCCCTCGATCAAGCCGGCATTCCCATTGGGGTACCCCAGCAACAGGTGATGATTGTGGCTCCAGAGGCAAAGGTGCCAACTTCTGTAACATCTGACCATCACCATGGTTAACTTCCCCGCCATTAACCCGGTCTCCCTAGGTAGCCCGGTTACCCCCTTGGGCCAGGAGCGCTACTTCCCTGTGCGGGGCTGGCGCATCCGCTATACGGTGCTGTTGCCTCAGGATCCTGTGGCCCAACAAAAACCGCCCCTATTGCTACTGCACGGATTTGGGGCCAGTTTGAATCAATGGCGGGATAACCTGCCGGTGCTGGCCCAGCACCAACCGGTCTACGCCTTAGACTTACTGGGGTTTGGCGGCTCCCAAAAAGCGGCAACCCTGTTGAATAGTGATCTTTGGCAAGCCCAGGTCTATGACTTTTGGCGGCAGTGGATCCGCCGACCGATGGTGTTACTGGGCCATTCCTTAGGGGCGCTGGTGGCGCTGGACCTGGCGATCGCCCATCCTGAAACCTTGTATCGGTTGGTGCTCCTGACCCTGCCCGCCGCCCGCGAAGAGCTGCTGTCTGGCTGGCTCGAAAAGGTGGCCCGCACGATGGAGCGGCTGTTTTCCACCCCCTTACTCATTCGCCCGGTGTTTTATGGGGTCCGGCGACCCGGTATTCTCCGAGCCGCATTGCGGAGCATTTACCAGCGGCGCGATCGCGTCGATGAGGCCCTGGTGCAGCAGTATGTGCAGCCCACCCGCGATCGCGGCGCGGCCCGCACCCTGTGTTATTTAGTGCGATCGCGCACGGAGGTGCAATTTACCCCGGCCACAAAGCCCCTCGTGGCCCAGTTACAGGGGCCGACATTATTGCTGTGGGGGGAAGCGGACCAGGTGATTCCCCTCAGTTGGGGCCAGCAATTAGCACCCCTCAGCCCCTATGTGACCCTCAAGCCCGTCCCTGGGGGCCACTGTCTCTTTGACGAAGAGCCCGAACGGTTTAATCAATATCTGCTGGCTTGGTTGCATGAATCCTAACGACCTGATGGCATCAGTTCAAGCTCGATTGCGGATGGCAGGGGAGCACCAGGGGAAAGGGGGCTAGAAACCGGAAGGGTCAAGGGATGACGCCGTTGAGGAGCCAACCTTTGAGGATTTTGGGAGAATCCTCAAAGGCTGAGGGGAAGGACCGTTGAGGAAGGTGCGATCGCGCTGAATCTCCACCGCCACCTGCCCGGCAAATTCTGGAATCGGCGGGGTGAGTTTGGTGAGCTGGACCTGGACCTGGGTGAGGCGATCGTCCAGCCGCAAGACGGTTTTGGCAATTTCGCTGGCCAGGGCTTCGATTAGCCGGAACGGCGTCGTGCGAATCAGGTCCTGAATGGCTAAGGTGGCGGTGGCGTAGTTGTGGGTATCGGCCAATTGGTCCGATGCGCCTGCCGGGGCCAAATCGAGCCATAGCACTAGATCCACCCGAAACCATTGCCCCAGCACATTTTCTTCGGGCAATGCGCCGGTATAGCCATAGGCCCGGATATCGGTAATGTGAAGGGCGTCCATGGGGTTACTTAACGTTTCTTTTTCTTCTTACTTTTCTGCTTTTTCCCTGGGGTTGCCTGATCGCCAAAGCCATGGAACCTCCGGTTTCGGCGATCGCACCAGCGCCTTAAAGGCGGGGGGCGCATCTTGGTCAAACACATGGCGATCGATGGGGAGTCCAATTTCCCAGGCGGTGGGCTTTTTAGCCCGCTCCAATTGGTCTAGATAATCCCGAATCCTGTCCAGCTTGGGGTCATAGGGCAGCTCAAAGTCTTTGGGTTCAAAATCCTCCTTGGTTTTGAGTCCCAACTCGATCTGTACCGTCGCCCAAGTCCCCGCAAACCTTAGATTAACCTGGTTATTTTCATAGGCCGCTTCGATGACTGGGGCCGATTCCACGGCTTTGAGATCCAGCAAATTACAGCAGATGCTGCCATTCACGTCGGGGGAGTTCTGTTCCGACATAGCCAAGCAATCCGTGAGCGCTCGGACGCAATCGTCGCGACTATCAGGGTACAGCCCAGCAATTTTGGCCATGCCGTCACCGAGGGTGAACTTAGACTCATCTGGGATGTCGGGGTCTGAGATCGCGGCTTGGAGGGGGGAGATCGCCTCCGGCCCAATCAGCATAAATACATCGGGGAGTTCGTCCCAGCACCAGTCCACATCTTGTTGGACTAAGACCTGAATCAGCACCGGTATCGCCGCGATCGCCTTTAACTGCCCCAAAGCCCGCCAAGCATGAATGGGGGCACTAAAGGGATCCACCTCAGCATCCAGCTCCGGTAAGTCATCCTCAGTCTGGGTCTCGTCCCAAAACTGCCAGAGGGTGGCATCCTGCACCAGCTCAATCAGGTCAGGAATATGGTCGGCGGTGAGCGCCAGGGCTTCGACATAATTGGGCCAGTCGCTGACTTTGCTGCCCTTACAGGGACCATAGCTGAGCAGGTTAGAGACGGGGGGCTGGTAGGGTAGAGTCACCATGGCAACATCCTGAAGCGCAATGGGGCGAGGTTATCCCTGAATTTTACGCCCCAGGGAAAGGGGACCATTGGCGATGAAGTTTTGCTGACTAATAGGGGCCAAACATGAAGTTCGCTAGGGTACTGGGATCGTCACTGTAGTAAAAGTCATTTAAGGCTGCGATCACTTCCTCTTTTTGGAGTGAGCCGTCTCTATTTTTGTCCAGGGATGAGAACGCCTCCTGGGCATAAACAACGGGCAAGCCAAAGGCCCTAAATAAAGTAACCCACTCGTCTAAATCTAAATTTCCACTGTCATCGACATCGCAAACATTAAATATAATTTGGGCGAAGGCGTTGATTTCAGTTGGGTACTGATCTGATTTGTCCAGCATGAACCTGTGATAATCAACCCAGTTCTCCAAGCTGATTTCATTGATTGGAGCGGCGGCGACATGATCTTGAATCGTTCCCTGAATATGAGCCCACCGATCCATGAATTGATTCAAAAGTTGATGATGCTCGGTCGAGCCAGGCTGCCAATCCCTGATTTTGGCAAGGGTTTCGGCAAATCTTTCAAAGTCTGAGGCCCTTAACGCGCCGGTATTACCCGTGTCATATATCGTGAAAATCTTGATCCATTTCCGTCGTTGAAATATGCCTCGCATGGTATTTATTCCCAAGAGAAAGAGATGTCTGGGCTGAGTTTTCTGTGATTTAGGTTTGTAGAAGGTATTATCCCTGATTAGCCCCCAGAACTCACGCCTATGCCCAGGAAATGACGGGGTATGTATCGGTAGAGTATTGAGTCCATCCGCTCAAATCGAAGGATTGACTCGACTATTTTCATGGGAAATTAGACTGTTCTATCAATCTAAGCTGTCAGTCCTTTAAGGGTAGAATAGCCAAGATTCTTGATCTGCCCTGTTTTTGATGGCGTTTACAGCATTTCCTTGCCTGGTGAGGGACGCCCTTTTGCCTGGGCAAGGGTTTCAGGGCGATTTTTGTCCCTCACTCGCTTCAGCAACGCTGTATCAAGAGCTGATTAATTTCAATGAACAACGCCTGTGTCAGACGCTAAATCCGCCCGTTCCCTAGCCGGTATTGCCGGTATTGTCGCTGCCGCCACCCTGATCAGCAAAGTGTTTGGCTTGGTGCGTCAGCAGGCGATCGCAGCAGCCTTTGCGGTGGGGCCAGTGGCCGATGCCTATAACTTTGCCTACGTCATCCCAGGATTTCTGCTGATTTTGCTGGGGGGCATTAACGGCCCGTTCCACAGCGCGATCGTTAGCGTGGTGGCCAAACGCGACCGGGAAGACATTGGTCCCCTGGTGGAATCGATCAGCACCCTCGTGGGTTTAGTGTTGCTGGTCGTGGCCATTTTGATGGCGGTGTTTGCCGCCCCTACCATTGATTTTGTCGCCCAGGGCCTGGCTGAAAATACCCCTGAAGCCCGCGATATTGCCATTCGCCAGTTGCAAATCATGGCCCCGATCGCGGTATTCGCGGGGTTGATTGGCATCGGCTTTGGCACCCTTAATGCCGATGATCAGTACTGGCTGCCCTCGGTCAGCCCGATGTTTTCCAGCGTGGCGGTGATTGCCGGGCTGGGCATCCTGTATGGCTTCATCGGTAACGCCATGATCGAGCCCGAGTATTTCATGGTGGGGGGCATGGTGCTGGCAGGCAGTACCTTGGCGGGGGCAGTGATGCAATGGCTGGTGCAGCTCCCGGCCCTGTGGCGATCGGGGTTGGGGACACTGCGATTTCGATTCAACTGGCAGGACCCAGGGGTGCGGGATGTATTTAAAATCCTCGTGCCCGCCACCTTCTCCTCGGGGATGATGCAGATCAATGTCTTTACTGATCTGTTTTTTGCCTCCTACATTCCCGGCACCGCCGCCGCCCTGGGCTATGCCAATCTGCTGGTGCAGACGCCGTTAGGGATTATTTCCAATGTGATTTTGGTGCCGTTCTTGCCGATCTTTGCGCGGTTAGCGGCCCCCGAAAACTGGCCCGAGCTGAAAGAACGCATTCGCCAAAGCCTGATGATGACCGCCCTGACCATGCTGCCGTTGGGGGCGCTGATCATGACCCTGGCCCTACCCATGGTGCAGGTGATTTATGAGCGCGGGGCCTTTGATCTAGAGGCGGCTGAAATTGTCACCTCGGTGCTGGTGGCCTACGGCTTGGGGATGTTTGTCTACCTGGCCCGCGATGTATTGGTGCGGGTCTACTACGCCCTGGGGGACGGCCAAACCCCGTTTCGCATCAGCCTTGCCAATATTTTGCTGAATGTGGTCCTGGACTATTTCTTTATGGACTGGTTTGGGGCACCGGGTTTGGTGCTGGCCACGGTGGGGGTGAATATCACCTCAACCCTAGCCATGGTGGTGATTTTAGACCGCAAGCTGAATGGGCTGCCCTGGCTGGCTTGGAGCCGCCCCATCTTTGCCCTCACCCTACTCAGTGGGGTGGCGGGGATGGCGGCTTGGGGCAGTCGCCTGGGGCTAGAGCAGGTGATGGGATCGGAGGGGTTTGTGATTCGGCTGGTGCAACTGGCGATCGCGGGTTTAGCAGGGATTGCGGTCTTTAGCGCCGGGACCCTGGTGCTGCGAATCCCGGAAGCCAGCCAGGTGGCCAATCGATTGTTCGGTCGATTTATCCGGCGGTGATGGGGTGTGAGGGTGATGGGGTGTGAGGGTGGAAGGCGTTGGGAGAAGGGCGCGAAAATATTATGTTGACCTACCCGCTTACCCCTCCACCCATCTACTCATCTAACCATCCACTCCCTCGGAGGAGAGCGCCGGTAAAGAGACCGTCACCAAGGTGCCTGTTTCCGGCGAAGATTCGATGTGTAGCTTGCCCTGATGGGCCTCGACAATGCGGCGGGTAATGGCCAGTCCCAAGCCGTTCCCAGAGGGCTTAGTGGTAAAAAAGGGCTGCATCAGCTTGGGTAACACCTCGGGGGGAATTGGATCGCCGCCGTTGTGTACTTTGATCGAAATTTGATCAGCCGTTGAGCGATCCACCGAAAAGGTGACGGTTTCCCCAGCGGGCACCGCCTCACAGGCATTACTGAGCAGATTGATAAACACCTGCTTGAGTTTATCCAGGTCCCCAGCGATGGTCACCGGCATATCGAGACCGATGCCTTTGATATGGCGCTCCGTGGCGATGGGTTGCGCCTTAAACCCTTCTACTAACTCTTGAAGGCATTGGTTGAGCATAATCGGCGTCAGGTCTAGGGCCTGATCACGGGCATAGAGCAGAATCTCATTGAGGAGCCGCTGCAATCGCTCTGACTCGTCTAAGGCAAAGGACAGCCGCATCTGGAACCGCTCGGGCAGTTCCAGGTTGGCAAAGGAATGGAGCCCCATCAGGATAGTGGTCAGGGGGTTGCGGACCTCATGGACAATCATCGCCGCCAACTCACCGATTTCGGCCAGGCGAGCGCGGGCGCTTTCCACCTGTTTCCGCTCGGTAATGTCGCGGGCGAGGGCCAGCAGCACGGGCTGCCCTTGAATATCGATGCGGCCAATGCGCACTTCCACTGGGAAGGTACTGCCATCTTTTCGGGCATGGATGCCCTCCTGGGTCACCGGTGATCCCGTTGCTCGCTCCCGAACCTGGGCGAGGGCCTCTAGGGAAACCGATTGCTGGATGTCGGTTACCGTCAGGGTGAGTAGCTCCTCGCGACTGTAGCCCAAGGTGCTGCAGGCCTGCTGGTTGACATCGAGAAAAGTGCCGTCGCCATTGACCACGAATAGGGCATCAGTGGCCTGCTCCACTAAGGCTCGAAATCGCTGCTCACTTTCCTGCAGGGCTTTCTCAGCGGCTTTGCGTTCGGTAATATCATTCACCACGGCCAATAAACACTGGCGACCATTGATCTGCAGGGTCTCTGCCGAAAACAGCATGGTCCGCGCCTTGCCTTTGGCGGTCTGTAAGCTGTATTCGCGATCGCGCACAAACCCATACTGGCCCATCATTTCTAGCATTTCAGCGCGATCGCTGGGCCGCACCCACAGATTCAAATCCCCGACGGTACGACCAATCACCTGCTCGCAAGGGGTGCCATAAAACCGACTAAAGCTGTCATTCACCTCTAGCAGCGTGCCATCCTCCAGGGTGCTGAGCAGCATCGGCTGGGGGCTGTCGTAAAAGGTCTTGGAAAATTTCTCTTCAGAAAAGCGAAGTTCGGTCTCGGCCTGCTCCCGCTCGGCGATCGCGGCACTCACCTGCCCCACCATCTCTTCAAAGGTGCGGACCACATCCCCCCATTCATCCTGGCGGGTTTCCTGAAGGCGGGATTCAAACGGGAGTGAAAGGGCCTCCTTTTGTTGCCGAATGGTTTCTCCCGCCCGCATCAAATCCCGCCGCAGGGCCAGAATTGGCGAAATCACTAGCCGCTCTAGCACCACCATGGTGGCCCCGGTCACAAACACCGAGATAATCATCACCAGTCCGGCGATACGACCAATAAAGGCATAAAATTCGCGGCCCACCCAGGTGGCATCATGGCGCACAATCAAGCTGTAGCGGCCCTTTAAGGGGGACATTTCCCAGAGGGCATCGTAGCGCTGGGTGCGGCGATCATAGTGATCCTGACGCTGGGGAAAGCTGGCCGGGGTGAGTTGAGGGGCTTCGCCAAAGGTGCCCACCAGTTCCCCTTCCATGGTGTAGAGTGCGCCGCCCAACACCACTTCATTGGCTTGAATGGTACTCAGGCGCTCTAGCAGTACCGCTGTAGACACTTGGTCTAAATCCTGGGTCGATAGAGCACCCGTGGCCTGAGCTGTGGATAACGCCTTTAGATACGTCAGCAGCTCGCGCTCCCGCCGCAGCACCGAGGGCACCAAAATGACGCCCTCAATGGCGACAATACTCAGGAAAATCCACAGGGCGATCCGCCGGGAAAGGCGTGACAGCCATACGTCTCCTGAAAATAACCGCAGGGAAGTGACCATAGCAATGACGTGCCGCCTGCTGTGCCAACCAAGATGTGGACCTATTGTAGGAGATGGGCTGGAGATGGGCTGGAGATGGGTTCCTGGGAACGGTTTTAAAGACTTGGGCTAGTTCCCCAAATCCTTGGCATCTTCAACTTGGGTACGGTGTAAAAAGTAGAGGGTTTCCTCTGAGACCCCTGCCCAATCAAGCTCAGTGGCCTGGGCCTCGGTATCGATATCGGTCTCAATCGGAATCGTGGGTGGTGCGATCCCATCTTCGATATGCTGCAACAGTTTAGCGGAAGGGGATTTTGCCCGCCGGTATTCAGAACTTCTGAAAAAGCCAAACTTGAGACTGCCAAGGCGGACGAGATCGCCATCCTGCACCATATAACTGCGACGAATGCGCACACCGTTCACATAGGAGCCATTGGTGCTGTCGTTGTCATAGAGGATGAAACCATTGGTACTGTCGTAGCAAATGGCGGCATGGCAGCGAGAGAGCTGGTCATTCCGAACCACTAAGGCCGATTGGTTGAGATCACGACCAATGGTCCAGATGCGGCGATCGCCCTGTTGAGCCCCCAAGAAAATCTGCGATCGCCCCTTCATCAGGTTTGTGACCAGCAGGGCCTGGTGATTGGTCACCAGACCTAAAACGTAGAAAAAATTACCGGGACGCAGGTGCGTTTGTCCCTCCGCCTCCTCCAACGCCAAGATCTCATTCAATAAGGATGGATTCTTCTCGTAGAGGCGCTTAAATCGCTGAAACAAATTCAGACTGTGTTGAAGCCCCTCATTGGGTTGGTTCAACTGGGAGCGGGCATACTGCTGCAGCATCTTTGGGTCAAGCATAATTACCCGTGGCGTTAAACCATTCACAGGATCTGAAGCGAGTCATCAAGGCCGTATTTGGCCTAGAGTATCTACCTTCACATCAAAAAAAATAGTTACAGAATTACACGAAGCCAAGCCCAACCGGTGGCGATTCCTGGTTTTATATGAAGTCCGCTGAAATACCCATATTGGGTCATGCCGTTAGCGGAGCCGTGCCGCTGGCGCTGTGAAGCGGAGCGTAACGTAGACGCTTGGCGGCTGCCCAAAGGGTGGAATCTCTATACTCAGGGGAGATTGAGATGTACTTCGACTGCGCTCAGCACAAGCCTCGACTGCGCTCAGCACAAGCCTTCGACTGCGTTGCACTGCGTTGCTGCTGCGGAGCCGCTACGCTTTGGCAAAGCCTGCCTGCAAGGCCTATGACATGACAGCGGTGATGAACCGGACTGGATATTAGAAACCGTGAGATCGATTGACTTGACGAAAATATAGATAAACTGACGTAGATTTCACCCACCTTAGTTTACCCATTACGACTGGCTTCCCCCAGAGGCCGCGTTTACAAGAAGTTCAAAATGGCCCGGTTGACCGTGTCGGGAACTTCTTGCTGGATCCAATGGCCACATTGGGGCACCGTCTGGATTTGGATGGGCATCGCCATCTGTTCCTCAATGCCTTGATTAAGGTGTTGACTGACGACCGTATCCTCTTGCCCCCAAAGGATGAGGGTCGGAATCGAAATCGAATGGTTTTTAGGGCTGTCCTGCAGCCAACTCTGCCAAGAAAATACGTGACGGTACTGCTCGATCGCCGCTGTAATTACCCCAGGTTTTTGTAATGCGGCCGTATAAAGTTGCGTGTCTTGATGGGTAAAGGCGGTTTTGCGTACCGCCTGGGAACGAAACCAATTGGCAATCAACTCTGGCAGGACGAGCTGCAGCATCCATTCTGGGGCGACGGGGATCTGGGCCGCTAGTAATGGCCAAGTGCGCCGTAGAATCCCGACATTGTCGAGGATCGCCCGTCGCCATTGCTGGGGATGCACACCGCTTAATACGACCAAGCGCCGAAAAATCTGGGGACAGGTCTGGGCCAAATGCCAAGCCAGGGTCCCACCCCAGCCATGGCCAACGATATGGGCCTTTTGATACCCTAAGCCTTGGACAAGGCCAACAATATCTTGGGCGAGGGTATTAAGGTCATGGCCCCCTAGGGGCTTGTCCGAATCGTTATAGCCCCGCAAATCAGGAACCACCACCTTATAGCGCCGGGCTAAGGCGGGAATTTGGTGACGCCAAGAGTACCAGAATTCAAAGAAGCCGTGGAGTAAGACCACCAACTCCCCTTCCCCCTGGGTGACATAGTGCAGGCGCACTTGATTGGTATAGATAAATTCATGTTGCCAGCCGGAGGAGGCCATGGATGAGGAGGAAAAGACCACGGACGTTTGACCTAACGAAATGGGGTTGTTGTACCGATTTAGGGTTCCCTGGGGTGATGGGGGCTAGGAACACCGATTACAAAAGTGTATCGTGCAACACGATGTATCGATGCGTTCTCCCCATTGGGATTGTGCCTTGCAGCCCAAAGTATGCCCCCTGGCTTCCCAAGGGCCTACGTGTCCACTGACTTTATTAAGAAAAGCATCACACTAGGAGGCGGGTCTCAATGTATTGAGTTTTTCTCACAACTTTCTCACAAGTCATCCATTAAACTCTGACGACAGTTAGACCCATGGTCGAGAGGCCCTAAGTGGATTCATGGCTTTGACCACCTCCCGTATCCTTGGCGAAGTCTGCCCAGAGGACATCGGTGGGCAGTCTCAGCCAGAACGTAGGCTACCCTTGATTTTGGCGAAGCCTGCCCGCAGGGCATAGGGGCAACATTCTACTGAAAACTTGAGTTTTTACCGTGGCGCGAACTGCGGGTTCGGATGTGGCCGTTTAATGACTGAATCAAGTTCCAATGTTTACTCAATGACTGATAATCTGTTTGCCAACCAGTCATCATTGTCTGAAAGCGGCTTTAAAGCGGCGCTGGAGCGGCTGCAGTGCCACGCAAAGATAGGCACGCCCAACAGCATTTATATTTACGACCTCGTGACTCACCATACATCTTGCTGCTCTCAGTACTCAGTGCCGGCTTTACTGGGCTACTCTGACCGGCATATTGACGGGTTAGGGCCATTGGGATTAGCAAAAATCATTTACCCCGCCGATGTGCAAGCGGTGGCGCTGCATTTTCAGCAATTGAATACCCTCGCCTCCTGGGAGGTGATCTCGATTGAATATCGGATGCAGGGGGCGAATGGCAAATGGTGCTTGCTGCGATCGCACGATACGCCTTTGCACTGGTCGGAGGAGGGGTTCCCGCTGCAAGTATTGAGCCTGGTGGAAGATGTGACCCGCGCTCAACAGCCAGAAATTGAGTTAATGATGGCCGCCCCGACGATTCTGTAGACTTGACCCGCGTCCAACCCGTCCCCTCGGTGATCGCGACTATTATCCCTATTCGGCAACTATCGCTATTCGGCAATGGGGGGGGCTGAAGCGGGCAGCATCTGGGCCAGGGTATTGAGGAGCTCGGTGGTGGTGTAGGGCTTGGGCAAAAACGTGCGGGCACCGGCGGAGAGGGCGGCGGGCTGGTTTGAGGGCAGGCCGCTGACAGCCATGATCGGCACTTGCGGATTGATTTTTTGGATGGCGCGGATCGCTGCGGCCCCATCGAGGTTGGGCATCATCATGTCCATGAATACGGCGGCAAGGGTGGTTTGGTTGGTTT
>JAQCKL010000390.1 GCA_027592485.1 Cyanobacteriota bacterium | reverse complement strand
AGAGGCCAAGGTAGGAGGTGTCTTGGGGGCTCCATTCCGGCAGCGCTTGCTGGGGCTGGTCAGCTTGGGGCTGCACCTGCGGCGGATCAGGGATAAAGCTGAAAGATGTTTTGGCCTTAGCCGATTGCTTCTGGTTGGCGTATACCCGACTGCGATCGCCCATATTTACCCCTAGCCCCAGCGACATTACGGTGCATACACCCATACTTTCCGTAATTTTATTCGATACCGGACTATGACACTGTTCAGAATACGTATATTTACGGTAACTTTATTGTTTTGTTTATGGATGAGTCGCCGCTGTTGCCCATACGCTGCCGTACGGTGGATTGGGTGGTGTGACCGCAAACCCCCACAAGGAAAGGTCTGATGCGTTTTTCCCGTGATGGGTCATGGGTCCGGTGACAGTGGGTTATGGTTCGAGACGGTAGCGCGCTTACAGGCTTTATTCCTAAACTGCGTCGGGGGGCGATCTCACGGGCGGGGTGGCCATAGAGAGACCGTGCTGTTCTCGGAAACGGCGATATAGTAGTGCAAGTGATCTAACTAGCGGTTTTGTGGTAAAGGTGTCCTCTCAAGAGATCTCCGACTCCGCCCCTACCCTCTCCCAGGCTTCTAAACCCGGTGAGGCCCCTTCCGCCTGCCCCGATCAGCGCTGGTCGATTTACCCTGCCCTTAAAGGCGAAGCCCTCGGACTCGCTCAGGCCACCGGTCTGTCGCCGCTACTGGCCCAAGTGCTCCTGAATCGAGGCATCGAGACCCCCGAGGTGGCGGTCGAGTTTCTGGAGCCCGAGCAGCTCACCTTGCCCTCCCCCCTGGAGGAATTCCCCGACTTGGCCGCCAGCGTGGCGATCTTGGTGGAGGCGATCGCCCAACGCCAAAAAATCGCCATCTGTGGGGACTACGACGCCGATGGCATGACCAGCACCGCCCTGTTGATTCGAGCCTTGCGGTTCCTAGGGGCCGATGCCGACTACGCCATTCCCAGTCGCATGCAAGAGGGCTATGGGCTGAATAACCGGATTATTGAAACCTTCTATGCCGACGGGGTCAGTATCATCCTGACCGTAGATAACGGCATCGCTGCCTTTGAGCCGGTGGCCTATGCCCGCGAGCTGGGCATGACCGTGATCATCACCGATCACCTTGACGTACCCCCCCAGATTCCCCCCGCCCATGCCATCCTGAACCCCAAGCTGATCGCCTCCGACTCTCCCTATCGGGGCGTGGCGGGGGTGGGGGTGGCCTACATTTTGGCGGTGTGTTTAGCCCAGGCGTTGGGCCAGACCCAAAACCTCACCGGCCCGCTGCTGGAGCTGTTTACCCTCGGGACCATTGCCGATCTAGCGCCCCTGACCGGGGTGAACCGTCGCTGGATTCGGCGGGGACTAAAGCTCTTACCCAAGTCGCGGTTAATTGGGGTGCAGGCCCTTATTCAAGTGGCGGGTTTAGGGGAGCAAGACCAAGCCCTCAAACCCGAAGACATCGGCTTTCGGTTGGGGCCGCGCATTAATGCGGTGGGGCGCATCGGCGATCCCCAGACCGTGATTGAGATGTTGATCAGCGACGATGTCGGCATCGCCCTAGAGCGGGCCATGCAGTGCGAGCAGACCAACCAAACCCGCCGGGAAATGTGCGATCGCATCGAAGAAGAGGCGATCGCCTATTGTGAAGCCCAAAAAACGTCGGGGGAGATCGATATCCACCGGGATCGAATTTTGGTGGTGATTCAACCGGATTGGCACCATGGGGTGATCGGCATTGTCGCCTCCCGCCTGGTGGAACGCTACGGCGTGCCGGTGCTAATTGGCACCTATGAGGAGGACGACCAGAAAGAGATTCGCGGCTCGGCCCGTAGCATTCCTGAGTTCAATGTGTTTGAGGGGCTGCAAACCTGCGACGACCTGATGACCAAGTATGGGGGCCACCGGGCCGCTGGGGGCTTTACCTTCCCGGCCAAGCATTTACGCCAGGTGAAATCTCGTTTGGTTAACTATGCCAATCAGGTCTTGGCTCCCGAACATCTCAAACCCCTGGTCACGGTGGATGTGCGGGCCAGCTTGGCGGAACTCAACTTTGAGCTGTTAGCGCAAATTGACCGGCTCCATCCCTGCGGCATTGGCAATTCCGAACCGGTGTTTTGGACCCCCAATGTGCGGATCGTGGAGCAAAAGGCGATCGGTAAAACCCGTGCCCACCTGAAGCTCACCCTGGCGGAAGATGACGGCAGTAGATTAGAGGCGATCGCTTGGCGGTGGGGCCACTATTGCCCCTTGCCCAGCCGGGTGGATATCGCCTATACCCTCAAGATCAATGAGTGGAAGGGCCAGCGCACCTTGCAACTGGAATTGCTGGGGGTGCGATGGTCGAAGACCGGTCCATTAGGACCATCGCACCAAATCTCTGCTGCCCCAAAAGTCGTTACCCCCGTCGCACCCAAAACCATTGTTCCCCCGGCATCGCAAAGTCCGGCGCTGCCCACCCAAGCCACCGCCACCGCTGCCACCCTCAAACTCCCCCTCGAAAGTCCTAAGCCCACCCTGACGACACCTCAGAAGGTGGCCGAGGTTTCCCCTCCGCTCAAGTCTCAGACTCAGGCGGTAACCTCCGAACAATTCTCTAGTCCCGGTTTTGTTCTAGGGGCAGATCCGACCCAGACCACCTTTTTCTATAACCGGCGCTCCTACACTGCCCTGATCTCCCAAGGGCAGTCCGGTCAGGAATTGCAGATCAGCAATGCCGAAGGGGAGACCTTAGGGGTAATGTTGTCCGCGCGCCAGGGCTATTTATCCCTGCCCCACCAACCGCCCCGCCCGGTGGATGTGGGGGAGCCCTACTACTTCAATCTGATTCGAGCGGGCTTAAATGCCCTAGAACTCGACAAAATCCATCGACTCATTCTGGAAAGAGACGAGCAACTCATCCAAAAAAATCAGCAGATTGCAGCCCTCGCTCAGCAGGTCAGCCAACTCGAACAACAGCATCAATCGGCTAACCCGCCCCCCCAAATTTCTGCCGATCAGCAGCAGGAGCTACGGCAAAAAGCTCAGCAGATTACCACCCTCACCCAGCAGATCACCCAACTCGAACAGTTGCTTCACCAACGGGCTGCGGAGCAGCAAAACGCCGCCCAACATCAGCAAGGGGAACGGCTACAAAGGGATCAGCAAATTGCCACCCTCACCCAGCAAGTCGCCCAGCTCGAACAGCAACTCCGCCAGCATCCTGCCGAGCCACCGCAAGCGTCTCAACATCATCAAGGGGAACTGCTTCAAAAGGATCAGCAGATTGCCGCCCTCACCCAGCAAGTGACTCAGCTTGAGCAACAACTCAGCCAGCGCGCCGTTGAGGCTTCCAAAGTCGCCCCTGCGCCACCACCGGATCGCGAAGCATCACCCCCCCCCACAGCTGCCCCAGCCCAGCACGCCAACATTCAAGCACCGCCGCCGTTAGAGCCTCTATCTGCTGAAGCAGTGGCGAAATTGCAGCAGCAGGTGCGGCAAACGGTTGGCGATAGTCTCTGGTTTTGTTTGCAGTCCGACAGCCAGGAGGATCTCTATAGCGCCTACGAGCAGGCCGAGTTGATGGGGCAAGCCGCCCAGCCAGGGCGATGGTCAAAGACCGGTCCTAAAGGACCATCGCTCGACTATTCTGCGGCGGCCTTACCCTTGGCAAAGGTGGTGGAGCGGGAAATTGTCCATCCCTTTTTCGAGGATTTGTCGGCGTATCTCGCCACCCAAGCGGGCGTTGATATGGAGGACAGTCCTCTGGTGCCTGGGGTTGCCCCAAGCCTGGCTAAAGTCGCCCCCATTTTGATGGATTCCTGGCTGACCTTACCCACCCAAGCCCTTTCGGCCAAACGCAAACCGACTAAGGCAAAGCTAGCGGTGACGCAGCAAGCGCTGGTGCCGCTGGGTGAGGGCGATCGCGCTTTGCTCACTGCTTTTTTAGACCAGTGGGAACACCCCATGGCCACCTGGCTCTCCCAAAAGCCCGATCAGGCCGCCGCCAAAATTGATGTGATTAGCCAATGCCAGCAGTGGGCCGCCCAGCCTAACCGGATTCTGCACAAGTGGGCTTTTGACATGATCAGAGATGTGGCGATCGGTAAACAAGGCGTTTTTCGACAAATTTATGGGGGGTAGGCGTTAGGCATTCAAAACTAAAATGAACTACCAAAAGTAGCATGTAAAATCTTACATTCCCGAAATCAGCAGTTTCGGTCGCCACTTGCAAAGTTTAGCCCTATTCAAAACAAGGTTCCTTGTATACCTGTCATCTGGTTTAACTTGGGTGGCCAAAAGATCCCCAATACGACCCAAGTATTGTATGGAAAAACCGTCCCCATAAAAAACAATGTGTCTTTTTTGTCGCTGCAAAGCTCATCGAAAAACTTGCGTTTCACGCTTAAAGCTGCTTGTTTTTCATTTCCTAGCCGCACTACCTCATTCAACCAAAGTACTCCTAGTTCCCAATCTTCGATCATGGCATTATGAGTCCTATGGCTGTCTTCACATTCAAACACATAGCTGAATTTGTACGGTATTTTTCGTAAGGGCTTTTGCACTGGCCCAAATAGGCTCAATTGGTCAAAGAGCAGCTGCCATTCAGATTTCCATTCCGGCTCAACAGCTTCTATTTTGAGATCAAGTACTCGATTCGGCCGAACAATACCAAGCGACATTCGCTCTGAATTGTGTAGTTCACGAAGCTGTTTAATCGTATAAACTGGCATCTGATCAATGATTTCCCGTCTGGCTCTCCAACCGTTTTCCGTAGAAAGGGGTTGGCCTAGTACCCGAAGAGAATCCAAGTTTGGCTGCCTACTTTCCTTGCGGCGGTCATTGCCAGCTCCACGAGGCATCAGATCTACTTCTACCCATTGATATTTCCGAAATTGCTGATTTCTGGGTCTATAGCGATAATCAATTGGGGTAAGTGTCACAGGGGTTGAGAACAGGAGTTGTTGTGGAAGGGAGTAGTCAGTTAAAGTTTACCG
>JAQCKL010000389.1 GCA_027592485.1 Cyanobacteriota bacterium | reverse complement strand
GATCGGCACCTCACACACCAGCGTATCCCCGTCGAGCTGGAAGATATGGTGGGGCAAGAGGGTGACGACTAAATAGATATCCGCGCGCTGGCGGGTTTGCGGATTCATTTGTCCCTTGCCGCGCAGTCGCACCTTGGTGCCCTGTTTCGCCCCAGGGGGAATTCCGACTTCCACTTCTTGGGACCCAATCTTGAGTCGCTTACGGGTCCCTTTAAAGGCCTCGCTCAGGGTGAGAGAAATCGGGGCCTCTTGATCTAAAGATTGCCTGGCAGCCCCCGCCCCTCCGGCAGTGCGGGGATCAAAACCGCTAAAGCCGGGTCCGCCGGGCTGGGGGCGATAGCTATAGTTCGCCCCGCCGCCAGGTCTACCAGCACCGGCGGGGCCACCAAAGCCATTGCCAAATCGGCCTAGCAGCTCATTAATAAACTCGTCGAAGCTACCGTAATCGTTGAAGTCAACCCCGTTGAAGTCGGCGGGATTTGCCGCGCCACCGCCACCTCGGCTGGCTTGTTGCCAATATTTGCCAAACTGATCATATTTCTGGCGTTTCTCGGTGTCTGAGAGCACCTCGTAGGCTTCACTGACTTCCTTGAATTTGGCTTCGGCGGCACTATCGTTGGGATTCACATCCGGATGATACTTGCGTGCCAGCTTACGAAACGCGTGCTTAATGTCATCGGCACTGGCCGACTTACTGACCCCGAGTACCGCGTAGTAATCTTTGAAGTCAGTGGCCGCCATGCATTGTCTCCCAAAAAGTTGCTTGCAATTTTAAAGGACCGATGCACAGTGCATGGGTCTTCACTGTGCAAGCGTTGCCTAGTTATAGAAGACCATCGGCCCATGAAATGCCGATGGTTCTATACAGATAGTTTTAGCCTATCAAAGGGGATGGGGGGTGCAGGTTCGGTTCTTTCACCGTCTGGATCGCGGCAATCCCTCCCTTGACTCAGCCTCGGAGCCGATCCAGATTCGGGATCCTCACCTGGGCACGGGGGACATTTCTACCTTCAGGAGACGGTTGCGATCAGTCACTATGGGGTCATTGGTCGGTCATGGACGCAATAAGGGCGATCCGTCACCGAGATCCTGTGGGTATGGAGGATAGCAACCCTATGACTATGTTGGAATCAATCGGAATCGGATCGCGGCTGGCGAGATTTTTGGCGGCGATCGCGATGGTGGTCTTGACCCTATTCGGCACGGTTGCCCCGGTCCTAGCCCAAACCACATCTGGTGCAGAGGTGGCCGCACCAGATGCAGCACCCGAGATGGACAGTCCGGCGGCGATCGCCGCCCCGACCACTAACCGCCAGAGCTTCGTAGCGGCGGCGGTGCAGCGGGTGGGGCCAGCGGTGGTGCGCATTGACACCGAGAAAACGGTGGTCCGCGATAATCCGGGTTTGCTATTTGAGGATCCCTTCTTTCGCGGCTTTTTCGGAGAACCCGATGGCTTTAGAAACCCTCCCCAAGAGCAACTGCTGCGGGGACAAGGCTCGGGATTCATCATCAGTACCAACGGTGATGTGTTGACCAATGCCCATGTGGTGGATGGGGCCGATCGCGTCACCGTGACCCTCAAGGATGGCCGCACCTTTGATGCAGTGGTCGAGGGGGCTGACGAGGTGACGGATTTGGCGGTGGTGAAGATTGAGAGCGATGCTGAGACCCTGCCCGTAGCCCCTTTGGGGGACTCGGATGATGTGGTGGTGGGGGATTGGGCGATCGCGGTGGGCAACCCCCTCGGCCTCGACAATACCGTCACCCTCGGCATCGTCAGCACCCTGAAGCGCTCCAGTGCGGCAGTGGGCATCCCTGGTAAGCGCATCGACTTTATCCAAACCGATGCCGCCATTAACCCCGGCAACTCCGGTGGCCCGCTGCTCAATCAGGATGGTGAGGTGATTGGCATCAATACCGCCATCCGCGCCGACGCCATGGGGATTGGCTTTGCCATCCCGATCAATAAGGCCAAGACCATTAAGGATCAGCTCTCCCAGGGGCAAAGCATTGCCCATCCTTATCTAGGGGTGCAAATTGCCACCCTCTCCCCTGAGATCGCCCAGCGCAATAACGATGACCCCAATGCGGGCATGATGTTGCCGGAGGTGACCGGTGCCCTGGTGATTCGGGTGATTCCCGATACCCCCGCTGCCGAGTCGGGACTCCGGCGTGGCGATGTAATTGTGAAGGTGGATGATCAGCCGGTGGTCTCGGCGGATACCCTGCAAACCCAAGTGGATCACAGCCGCGTGGGCCAGACGCTGAAGCTGACGGTGAAGCGGGGCAATCAAACCCAGCAGATTCGGGTGAGCACCGCTGAACTGCAGAATTAGACCTTGACTGAGGCTGGATTACGGCAGGACCATGGATCCAGTCCCCTGATCTCGCCTCAGTTTCTAGGGATCACAGTGGTGGGGTACCTAGCCAACCGAACTACCAAACGTTTTCAATCACATTCATCGCTTTGAGATAGGCCGGGGTATTGTCCGGCTCCTCGGTGTCATCGAGGAAGCTATCATCATTGACGGTTCTGCGAGCATTGTCGGCAATGACGGCGCTGGCCACAAACTCCAGCGCCTCCGGCTTATCGAGATTTTGGAGTGCCTCTGCGTACTTGCGGCTGTGGGTGGGTCGCACTGACTCTTGGCAATAGTTAGACAACTGACGGCTTTCGGTCATCACTGAAAACGCCAAGTCCTTGGTCGTCGGCTTGCCATAGAGGAGCATGTACAGCAGGTTCACCATCGAGGCATCGTGGACCTGGATTTGGTATTTCCGCACAATTTGAGGCCAGTAGCGGAGGGCTTTGAGTCCCTCTAGGCCCCCTTTGCGCAGTCCTGCCGCTTCGCACCAAGTTTCTAGCTCCTCCATACTTTTGGGAGCCCGTTTATGGGATCGCATCTTTTCGGCCAACACCTGTCCCGCTTGAAAGTTACGGGTCGGGCTGCCGGAAACCGGCATCATCATGCTGCCCCGGACATCCGCCACCATGGCGGTGAGTTGGGTAAAGGTGTGATCCCGCACTTTTTCCATCTCGCCCCCCCGGCTGAGGGCCGCTTCGATGCGCTGGACGCCGTAACCTAACTCTGTGAGGGCAATCGATTGGCGGTTGTAAAGTCGCTGGCGATCGCGGCGAAACATCGACACCGTCGCCGCCTGATCCATACATTGGTCTAGCAGTAAGGTGAGCAGCGTTGGCAGGGTGCCCGTGTTTTCCCGATGATAGGTATAGCCAAACCCCGCAAAAATCGAGGACATGTTCTTGGCGGCTTTGATGTATTGCGCTTCAACATTGTGGATGCCCGGTGAAACCTGGATGTTGGGGGAGATTTTATCCAGTAGACGGGCACCGAGCAGCGCCGTCAGGGCATTGGGGTGACAGAAATTTGCCGTAAAGCTATCCAACGGATTCCGTAAGGCCCCATGGCGATGAAAGCCGGAGAAGAAGGCCAGATTGGGTTGCTTTTCACACAGGACGTAGGACTCGTTCTTCATGTAGTCATGGCTGAAAGACCCCGCCAGACAGGCCAGAACCACCTGCTCACGGTTCAGCTCGGTGCGGAGATCACAGGCATCCTGAAGATCTTGCTCAATGTGATTACTGTTGGCGCTAAGGACAACCAAATCACAGTTTTCCAGTAAGTCAGCCAATGTATTAGGGGCTTCTTGGTGGCCCTCCCCATGGACCGCCATGTGGTGCATTCTCTCCACATGCTCGGGGTCCATGCCCTGGATGGCATCTTCGGAAAAGGCCCCCATCAGGGATCGTCCTGGTCGAGGGGCAACCAGTAGCGATTTGCCATCGGTTTGCATGGCGCAGTTATAGGCCAGGGAGGCTGGGTAGAGACCGACGCTATAGAAGCCGACTTTGCCGTTCTCTAGGGCCAGGATCCGCTGCTTGATGCTGTCTTGGTCCAAAGAGTTGTCAAAAAAACTGTTCTGCATGCGGGTACCCAATGACTGGACTGATGGATGGCGGGGCAATCAATCCGAGATATCAGCATGAATCCTAACAGGCTGAGACGGGCGATCGCATCGCCCCACCGGATAGCCTCCTTTCCCCCAGGGCAGACTGTCCTAATGGGATGCCAGCCGTCGGTAAGTCTGGGCAATGAATCTTGCCAGCAGTCCGGCCAATAACCCCCAAAAGGCCGAGCCAATCCCCAGTAAGGTCACCCCAGAGGCCGTCACCAAAAATGTGATCAGAGCCGATTCTCGGGCCGCCTCTGGGGTCAAAGCCGTCACCAAGCTATTGCCGATCGTGCCCAATAGCGCCAAACCCGCGATCGCCAGCACCAGCTCCGACGGTAAGGCCGTAAAAAACGAGCTCACCGTTGCCCCAAATAACCCCACCACGATATACAACACCCCCACGGTCACCGCTGCGATGTAGCGCTTATCGGGGTCTTCGTGGGCTTCGCGCCCCATGGAAATCGCTGCCGTAATCGCCGCCAGATTAATTGCAAATGCCCCAAAAGGGGCCAAGAGCAGGGTGGCGACACCGGTCCAGCCAATCAAAGGGGAGCTGGGGACGCTGTAGCCAAAGGCTTTGATGGTGGCCACTCCGGGCACATTTTGAGAGGCCATGGTGACGATAAAAAGGGGCAGGGCAATGCCGACCAGGGCACCCACCGAAAATTGTGGAGCCGTAAAGATTGGCGTCGCCCACTGGAGCTGAATGGCTTCGAATTGCAGGAGTCCCTGACCGCCCGCGATCAGCAAACCGATGATCAGGGCGGCAATTACGGCGTATCGGGGCTGGGTACAGCGCATGCACACATACACGCCAAACATGGCAAACACCATCCCAAATTGGGTTTCCATGGCGGTGAAGACATTTAAGCCAAACTGCAGTAGCACCCCGGCCAACATGGCGGAGGCCAGGGAGAGGGGCAAGTGGTCCATCAATCGCTCAAACCAGCCGGTGAAGCCGAAAAGGGTGATCAGGGCGGCGCAGATCAGAAAGGCGGCGATCGCCACCGCCATGGTTGCCCCCGCCCCCG
>JAQCKL010000388.1 GCA_027592485.1 Cyanobacteriota bacterium | reverse complement strand
TCTAATGCCGTACAGGGTAAAACGCCAACATTGGTAGCAGGGACCTAGGTAGTTACTCCCGTTCTTAAAAACAGCGCTCAAAGATTGGTTGAAATCGCCTGCACCGGACAGGTGGGAATGCATTGCTCACAGACGATGCAGCGCGATCGCGCAAAATTGAGCTTAAACGTGTCTGGCGCAAGGGTCAGAGCCCGAGTAGGACAGACCCCAGTGCAAAGCCCGCAATGGACGCAACTGTCCTCGTCAATTAAGATTTCGCGGTTAGCCTGGGACACGCCAATATCGTGATCTTCTAACCAGCTGATCGCCTCCTCTAGCTGATCAATGTCCCCTGACAACTCCACCACCAGTTTGCCAATCTGATTGGGGGCGACTTGGGCACGGATAATGTTGGCCGCCACATTAAAATCCTTGGCCAACCGATAGGTAATGGGTTGGTGAATGGCCCGTTTAGGAAAAGTCAGCGTGACCCGCTTTTTCATGGTTTCAAACCTTACAACGAACCTGGGTTGCGCCCTTTGTCTAGTTATTCTCCCTTTACTCGCCCACGTAAAGGAGCATTTCCCAGGTTTCTTGAGGTGTCTATGGGTCGGGAATGCCACAATTCTGCTGAGGATGGAGTTCGTCAGTTACAATTGTTAAGATTGGGCAGCACTTAGACATAGCCATTACCCTGCGTTGCCATCGCGCCCAATTCTTACCAACCCTTTCCACGGAACCCATGACGCTTCCTATTCGCAACGTTGCCATCATCGCCCACGTTGACCATGGCAAAACCACTCTGGTGGATGCCCTGCTCAGACAATCTGGCATTTTTCGCGAAGGGGAAGAGATCCCAGACTGCGTCATGGACTCCAACGACATTGAGCGGGAACGGGGCATTACCATCCTGTCCAAAAATACAGCGGTTCATTACAAAGACACGCTGATCAATATTGTCGATACCCCTGGCCACGCCGACTTCGGCGGTGAGGTTGAGCGGGTTTTAGGCATGGTCGATGGCTGCATCCTGATTGTGGATGCCAACGAAGGCCCCATGCCCCAGACGCGATTTGTGCTCAAAAAAGCCCTGGAAAAAGGCTTGCGCCCCATCGTTGTCCTCAACAAAATTGATCGTCCCCAGGCGGACCCCCACAACGCCACCAACAAAGTCCTCGACTTGTTTATCGAGCTCGGCGCTGATGATGATCAGTGCGAGTTCCCCTATCTCTACGCCTCTGGCATGGCGGGCTTCGCCAAAAATGCGCTAGATGACGACAGCGAAGACATGAAGCCGCTCTTTGAGGCGATCTTGGACCATGTGCCGCCCCCCGTTGGCGACCCCACCAAGCCCTTCCAGCTCCAGGTCACGACCATCGACTATTCCGAGTATTTGGGTCGGATCGTGATTGGCAAAGTTCACAACGGTGTGATCCACATGGGCCAACAGGCGGCCCTACTCACCCGCGAGGGCAAGATTGTCAAGTCCAAGATCTCCAAGCTTTTGGGCTTTGAGGGACTCAAGCGGGTCGATATTGAAACCGCTTCGGCAGGTCAGATTGTGGCGATCGCCGGTTTCTCCGGGGCCAACATTGGTGAAACCATCGCTTGTCCCGAGAACCCTGAAGCCCTGCCGCTGATTAGCGTGGATGAACCCACCCTGGGCATGACCTTTGCGGTGAACGACTCTCCCTTTGCGGGACAAGAGGGCAAATTCGTCACCTCCCGTCAGATCCGCGATCGGCTCATGCGCGAGCTTGAAACCAATGTGGCCCTGCGGGTCGAAGAAACTGATTCCCCCGATCGCTTCGCCGTCTCGGGACGGGGAGAACTGCACCTGGGCATCTTGATTGAAAACATGCGTCGGGAAGGCTACGAGTTCCAAGTCTCCCAACCCCAGGTAATTTTCCGTGAGGTGAATGGCCAACCCCGCGAACCCTACGAATTACTGGTCTTAGACGTACCGGAAGATGGCGTTGGCGGCTGCATAGAACGACTCGGGCAGCGCCGGGGTGAAATGCAGGACATGCGAGTGACTGGCAACGGTCGCTCCACCCTAGAATTTGTCGTCCCGGCGCGGGGCCTGATTGGCTTCCGGGGCGAATTCATGCGCATTACCCGTGGCGAAGGACTGATGAACCACAGCTTCCTGGAGTACCGCGCCATGAGTGGTGATGTGGACACCCGCCGTAACGGTGTGATTACCTCCTTCGATGAAGGCACCGCTACCTTCTACGCCCTCAAGAATGGCGAAGATCGCGGCTTATTCTTCATCACCCCCGGCACCAAGGTCTATAAGGGCATGGTGATTGGTGAATGCAATCGCCCCCAAGATGTCGAGCTGAATGTGTGTAAAACCAAGCAACTCACCAACCATCGGGCCGCAACCGGCGATGAATTAGTGCAATTGCAAGCACCTATGGAAATGGGTCTAGAACGTGCCTTGGAATACATCAGTTCTGACGAGATGGTAGAAGTGACCCCGGAATCGATTCGGATTCGCAAGCTGTCTAAGAAAAAGCTGGCGCGGCGGTAGATCCATTTAGTTGGTGAAATTGAATACAAATAGCGCGGCCCGTTCCCATTCATCTAACTGGGAACGGGCCGCGTCTGTATAAAATGATCAGCAACGGTAACGTACCCCTACAGCTAAATCATGCAGAAATTCCTCCTGACCTTAGCGGCGACAGCTTTACTGAGTCCGTTGGCCATCTCACCGGCCCAAGCTCAGCGAGTGATTAACGTTAACCCCGAGGTCAATGGACAACAGGTAGCCCCTGGCACCTCAATTTCCGGCGAGTTTGACACCAGTGCTGGCACCGTACAACCGGGGTCCGTAGTGATTTTGGTCAATGGCGTCGATGTGACCGCTGACAGCACCATCACATCTAGGTTCTTCAGCTATCGTCCCACCACCGCCTTTAGCCCTGGTGATATTCCTGTCCAAGTAGAATACGTTGGGAATGACGGGTTTCGGCGGGTAGCGGCTTGGCAATTTACCGTCCAGGCCCCCCGTCCCCAGGTCGAAATTAGCGGGGTGACCCACAACGCCACCACAAAACCCCTCGGTTCTGGTAGCAGTCTTCTAGTCACCATCAACGGTACCCCAGGGGCAGAGGCAGTGGTGTTTTTAGTTAAGGATGGCCAGACCGTTCAATCTTTGACCGCCGATGAAGTCTCCGCTGGGGTATATGTGGCCACCTTACCCGTCGCTAACAATGCCCAACTGAACGAGGGTATCGTTGTCGCCCGCCTGAGCATCCAGGGGGAAACCACCTATGATGTCGCTGCCCAGTCGGTCGCGTTTACAACCGCCACTGCCGTTACGACTGCCCCTGTGACCACAGTGGAGGATCCCAATGCTGTTCAGCAGGCCGTGGTCCCACCTTTATCCCCAGTTTTCACCAGCCACCAAGATGGCGGTAGGGTCAACGGCAACAGCTTTACCCTGGTGGGCCAAACTCGCCCTGGCGCAACGGTAGCGGTCCGAGTGGTGGGTAGCACCTCTGTTTTTGGCCTAGCCAGCGTTCAACAGGATTTGCTCAGTAGCCAGGTTACGGCTGATAGCACCGGCCTATTTCAGGTGAATGTGCCCCTTGGGCTACAAACCGGTGGCGGCACCCGCTATGACGTGACTGCCACCGCGAGGGAAGGGGGTGAACAAGCTACGACCACTCTGACCCTCACCCACCAGTAAGGATGAACTTACCCGTTATCGGTTGAACCCTGAAACAACGTCAGTACGGGATAAGAGAGAGCCTACGCAGGAAACCAACCCCGGCCTATGGCCATCCCTTCCCTTGAATGCCATGGCAAAATCGACCTCCTGGAGTGGTCGCCACAGTCGTAAAGACTCCCTCCGGCAGACCATTTGGACCCGCCTCCACACCCAAGGCATTGCCCTTGATCACCCTTGGGGCCGCATTCCCAACTTTATCGGTGCAGAGCAGGCCGCCTTCGCCCTTGCCCAACTGCCCCAATGGCAGCAGGCCCAGGTGGTCAAATGTAATCCCGATGCGCCTCAAACGCCGGTGCGTCGGCAAGCTCTTCAGGACGGGAAGTGTCTCTACATGGCTGTGCCTAAACTGACGGCAGCCCATTGTTTTGTGGCTTTAACCGGCGAAATCTTAGCTCAAAAAGGCATTTCCCTCGACCAAGGGGCGACCAAGGAACATGTATTGGCCTACGGCACTCCCGTTCGGTTTACAGATATGGACCCCATTGATTTGGCGGTCGTGGGTTGCGTCGCGGTCACCCCTAACGGCGGACGCACCGGCAAAGGGGCAGGATTTGCTGATTTAGAATTTGCCCTGTTGCAGGAGCACGGTTTGCTCTCAGTAAAGACCGTTATTGCTACCACGGTGCATGATCTTCAGATAGTGGCAGCAGACCATTTACCGATGCAGACCCATGATTGGCCCCTCGACTGGGTGGTAACGCCAAGCCAGGTCATTCCCACCCATACGCCCTATCCCCGTCCCCAGGGATTAGACTGGCAACGCCTGCAACCAGAACAACGGCAACAAATTCCAGCATTAAAATCTTCACAAACAAAACCGTTTATAGCCAATGACCCTGCCGATATTCTGCGGGCAAGTCAGGACAAGGGTAGAATGAAAGCCGACTGACTTACAAATAGGTAAATGGCACCGGCTTAGCTTGTGCTATCGATCGCTTGGGAAATTAAGCAATGGCGCTATAGTGGTATCTGGATTAGGTATCGGTGGCTGAGTCTTGGCTGGTTTCTTAGGAACGCTTTCGTGTTTTCTGGTCCGTAAGCTTACCTCCGCATTCCAAATCTCTACACATACGATGACTTAATGAGGTAAGCCATGACGGTTTATGTAGGGAACCTTTCCTACAATGCAACAGAAGACGACTTAACCGAGGTCTTCAAGGAATATGGCGCTATCAAGCGAATCCAAGTTCCTGTTGACCGCGAGACAGGACGTATGCGCGGTTTTGCATTTGTGGAAATGGAGGAAGAAGCCCACGAAGATGCTGCAATTGAGGATCTTGACGGGGCTGAA
>JAQCKL010000387.1 GCA_027592485.1 Cyanobacteriota bacterium | reverse complement strand
TCGCCCCACCCCGCCTGGCCCCCGAATCACCATGGGAATCTTGTAGTTGCCGCCGGAGGTATACCGCAACATCCCGGCATTATTGGCGATTTGGTTAAAGGCCAACAAGAGAAAACCCATGTTCATCCCTTCAATGATCGGTCGCAAGCCCGTCATCGCAGCTCCGACTGCCATCCCGGTAAAGCTGTTTTCAGCGATGGGGGTGTCTAGGACTCGAAACTCCCCATATTTATCGTAGAGGCCTTTCGTGACCTTATAGGAACCTCCATACTGGCCCACGTCTTCTCCGAGCACAAAGACAGTGTCATCCCGCCCCATTTCTTCGTCAATGGCTTCACGGAGGGCGTTAAACAGTAAGGTTTCGGCCATGAATTTGGTTCAGATTAAAGGTCTACGGTGATTATCAAGGACTCAAGGGAAGCGGGCCAATGCTTGTGGCCCGCTCTCGCTGCGTCGAGCAGCGGGTTAATCGGCAAAGATATATCGATAGAGCTCGCTGGCGTCTGGCTCAGGGCTTTGTTCTGCAAAGACCACCGCTTCATCGACAGTCGCCTGAATGCGCTGACGAATCTCCTTAAGATCCGCTTCAGTCGCTAAGTCTTGCTCCAGCAAGTACCCTTCAAACCGCTTCAATGGGTCACGGGCTAACCAGGCCTCCTTCTCATCCTTAGAGCGGAGCTCATCGGGATCTGCCAGGGAATGGCCTCGAAAACGGTAGGTGAGGCACTCAATCAAGGTTGGCCCTTCCCCAGCCCGAGCCCGCTCAATGGCGGTCTGGGCTACGTTTCGCACTGCCAGTAAATCCATGCCATCGACCTCAACCCCGGGCATGTCGAACACGCTGGCCTTGCGGTAAATCTCTGGCTGAGAGGTGGCGCGCTCATGGGCCATGCCAATCGCCCACTTATTGTTCTCCACCACAAATAGGATGGGTAGCTTCCAGAGGGCTGCCATATTCAAGCATTCAAAAAACTGACCATTATTGCTGGTACCGTCCCCAAAGAAACAGGCCGATACCTGGTCGGCATCGGCTTGGCCGAGGGCCTCGCGGCGATACTTGGCCTGGTAGGCAGCCCCGAGGGCCACGGGAATACCTTCACCAATGAAGGCAAATCCTCCCAAGAGGTTATGCTCCTTGGAAAACAGGTGCATAGAGCCCCCCCGTCCCTTGCTGCATCCGGTTTCTTTGCCAAACAACTCAGCCATCACTGCATTGGCAGGGACGCCAGCACTGAGGGCATGGACGTGATCACGATAGGTGCTGCACACATAGTCGTCGGAACGGAGGGACTTAATGACCCCGCTGGAAACCGCTTCCTGGCCGTTATAGAGGTGTACGAAACCAAACATTTTGCCCCGATAGTACATTTCGGCGCATTTATCTTCGAAAAATCGTCCCAGTACCATGTCCTCGTAATAAATGAGGCCATCTTCTCTGCTGATTTCAGCAGCCTGGGGATGAAATACAGGGAGGGTCCGTTCCTGAGCCATGGGTTTGTCGTATCCTTACGGCATTCCAACTTTACACAATACCCAAGAAGTGGGCGATCTGGGTGGTTGTTCGATATAAATAAGCCCGTCCTGGCTTCAGTCAAACGATTGTTGCTTAACTGAAGTCTCTCCAGTTCGAAACGGAAAGGATTGCCATGAGCGAGCTCGGCATTAAAGGCTAACGTATAGTGTCTGAACTTATTAAGGGATGCTCACATTAGTATCTCCCTAGAGGGCAGTCAGACTTATCATGGGAGCATTTTCACCACGGGGTGAGGGCTTTTGGGATTTTTATCAAGCACCGCTGAGCGAAGGCGAGGTGGTCAGCATCTGGGTTGGGGCGATCAGGCATTGAGGGAAACTGTGCGGATTCCACTGGACTACTACCGGATTTTAGGATTGCCGATTCAGGCCACGGCGGAGCAACTGACCCAGGCCCATCGCGATCGCACCCTGCAGTTGCCACGGCGGGAGTATTCCGAGGTGGCGATCGAGGCGCGCAAAACCCTAATTGATGAAGCCTATACGGTTTTATCGGACGCTGAACGGCGGCGAGATTACGACACCCAGTTTTTGGCTCGGGCCTACGCCCCGGTGGAATCGGTCCTGGAAGGGGCCACCCCTGCTGAGGCCGATCCCAATGCCGGTGCAACAGGGGAAGCGGCCCTGCGATCGCTTGCGGCTGAGGAGGACCCAGGTGTCCCTGCTGATGCCACCACCTACACCCCCACCATTGAAATCGATGGCCCCCAACTCACCGGTGCCCTATTGGTGCTGTTAGAACTGGGGGAATATGAGCTGGTTATCCGCCTCGGGCGGCCCTACCTCACCAGCGGTAGTCAACCCCTCCAAGATGGCCGCTTTGGTGACCCCAAACGGGTCATCGGGGATATTGTCTTGACCCTTGCCCTATCGTGCCTAGAGCTGGGACGCGAGCAATGGCAGCAGCGACAGTATGAAAATGCAGCGGAGTCCTTAGAGACCGGTCAAGAGTTGCTGCTACGGGAAAATGTTTTCCCAGCCATTCGTTCGGAGCTCAAGTCCGATCTGTATAAGCTACGCCCCTACCGAGTCCTCGAGTTGGTGGCTCGCCCCCTGGAACACACCGCAGGCCGTCGCCAGGGCATCAAACTGCTGAAAGCCATGCTGCAAGACCGCAGCGGCATTGACGGCGCTGAGGATGATCTCTCGGGTCTCAGTACCGATGATTTCTTGCGGTTTATTCAACAACTCCGCAGTTACCTCACCGCTGGAGAGCAACAGGAAATTTTTGAAGGGGAAGCTCGCCGCCCTTCTGCTGTCGCCATTTACCTAGCGGTGTATGCGCTATTAGCGCGGGGATTTGCATTCCATCAACCGGCCTTGGTCCCCCGCGCCAAGCAGCTCTTGGTGCGGGTGGGTAGCCAGCAAGATGTGCATTTAGAACAGTCGGTCTGTGCCCTGCTGTTGGGGCAAACGGAAGAGGCCAGCCGTGCCCTAGAGCGCAGCCAAGAGTACGAGCCTTTAGCCTTTATTCGAGAGCATTCCCAGGCCTCTCAAGATCTGCTGCCGGGACTCTGCTTATACGCTGAGCGCTGGTTACGGGAGGAGGTGTTCCCCCACTTCCGCGACTTAGCCGACCAGCAAACCACCCTGAAGGAATACTTTGCCGATCCGCAGGTGCAGGCTTACCTAGAAGCCATGCCTGCCATGGCAAACCGGTCAGAAGGAGGGGCAACCGCAGCGATGGGCACGATCGGTGACGCCCCTAGTCCTTTTGCTAACAGTACGGTCGGCACAGGGCTATTAACGACGCCCCCCTCCGAAGACACCCCGTGGGAACCCTTAACCACCAATGGCACCCGCCCAGGACTGTCTGGCCGCATGGAGGAAGTCGTCGCCCCTGGTCCGACTGTCGCTGAGCGAGTGTCTCAGCTCTCTCCCGAGGGCAAATTAAACGGGAGTACGGCAGCCAGTCCCAGGCGATCGCGGGTCAAACCGGCTCCTTTCCGCCCTCGGTCAGCAGCTCCCGCGTCGGGTGCCACCCCCGCGTCGGGCGGACGTTCACCCCGCTGGGGACGCCTAACCCTGGTTGCCATTCTTGGCCTGTTTAGCTTGGGGCTGTTGGGCGTGCTCACCATCCGCACCGTGAGGGGGCTGGCTTCGGCATTGGGTGGCCCTAAGTTGCAACAACCGGCGTTGGATGTGCAGCTCAATGAGCCCCCGGTAGAGATTCCCGCCGCCCCAGAGCCGAGGGCTGAAATTGGGGTACAGGACATCGCTAAGCGAGCGATCGACAATTGGTTGGCCGCCAAGCGGGAGGCCTTAGGTGAAAGCCACAACATTGATGGGTTAAATACCATTCTGCTAGACCCGGCCCTGAGCCAATGGCGGAATCGTGCCGAAAGTGGGGCTCGGGAAAATTGGTATTGGGAATATAACCACTCGGTGGAGGTTCTCAAGGTGGATCCTGAGGACCCAGCGGCAGAGACTCTAACCGTGGATGCCAAAATTACAGAACAAGCCAATTTCTATGAGCTTGGGGTTCGTAACCTGGGGGCCTCCTATGACGAAACCTTAACCATGCGCTATGAACTGGTCCGTCAAGATGGCAACTGGCTGGTCAAGACCATGGATAAAGTAGATTGACAGGGCGACACCTTGGGGGTGGGGTGACCACTGGGGGCATCATAGGTTATGTTAGGCGACTGTATGTCAACGGAACGATGGCCCTGGAGGATAACCTTGTCCTTTCCAACAAAATGCCTGAAACCGTGGTTTGATGAATTGTGCTGGCTTAACCCCTTGAGGATATGCAAGTTGACAGTCCTCCGGCTGAATCAATGCCGCTGATCTTGGACACCCTTTCCGAGCCCAATCTGCCAATGCCAGCCTGTCCACGTCGTACCCAAGTGGACGTAGATTTGCTTTTGTTGGCCATTGAAGCCCTTGATATTGGCGGCTCCCAGGCAATGCTGGTGGCCGCTGACCAATTGTCCTTAAAAACCGTGATTAAGGGACGGGTGCAGCTGTGGCGGTTGCGTAGTACGAACCCGATGCGGCGATATAGCCAACGTCGCCCCTTAACCCTGATGGAGGCTAAGGCGCTAACTTTAGTGATTTGTCATCTTTCTAAGCAATTGACGGTTTTGATTCGTCAGCTGCTGCTGGGCTATCAACAGCTCAGCGATCGCCAACTGACCCTTGACCACCATTTCCGTTTAGCGTCGACGGTACGTCGTTTTCGCAGCCATTTCCGGGCTCGTATGAATGCCCGTCGGGCGGGGGTAATTGCCTATAGCACCGATGAGAAACTCGATGAGCTAGCCATCACCCTGCTGACGCGATTGCTCTTTTGCACTGGCACCCATGGGCCTCAGCGGCTATGGAGCAGCCTATTTGATGGGGAGGTTGTATGACCATTAAGCGCCAGTACACCCTGCCCAATTGCAACTTAATCCTGGAAGGCATGTCCGGCGAAGATATCAACAATCTCGCCGCACCGCTGACCATTCTGCTCAATGCAGAATGTCAGTTTCCCGGCATTAATACGC
>JAQCKL010000386.1 GCA_027592485.1 Cyanobacteriota bacterium | reverse complement strand
ATGGCCAGCTTGCGGAGCACAATGGCGTGGGTGTGGCCACCGCCAACGAGGACGAGGTCTTGGGTAATGGGCGAAGGGGCCTGCATCCCGATGGTTTAAGGAAAACAACCTTTTTAGGGTATCGGTGCCGAGTGAGAACCGGCTGAATGACGTTATTAGTAGAGACAACTACAGCACTAACCGTCGATCACAAACTCCATTAATTGCCCCTGGGGGCTGCCAAATCGGAGGTGGGTACCGGGGTTGAGGGGCACTTCCTGGCGATGGACATGGTGCCAGCCCTTCTCCGACTGACAGAGGGTGCCATAGCGAGAATAGTCCCGCAGGTAATAGGCCTTCTCCGCAACAGCCGTCGCAGAGGCTGGGGTCTGACGGCAAAAGATCTCGGCATGTTGGCTCGATACCCAAGGTTCTTGGATCACCAGGTCATTATCCGGCAGCCGCCCCACCCGCATTAACCCCCGGTAAATGGGCCATACCTGGCTGGGGGTTTCCACCGCTCGAATGGCGGCAATTTGGCTGGGGGCTTCAGTCACCCCCGGTAGCCGCGTCACTTCCGTTTGGGGTGCGGCCAGTAATTGACCGTCAAAGTCTGGGTGCATATACAGCACCGGCAAGGTCCAAGCCGGTTGGTTGAACTTGTAGAGGGTGAGGAGCTGCTGGCGGGCGATCGCCACCGCCCGATCCACCGGCTGCTGCTCGGCCAACGCCTGGGCAAAGGCTTGGATGAACCCCAGCGCCTCTTCATCGGCGATGGAATCTCGCATCGCTAACACGGCGGGTACCCCGTGGTGCAGCAACACCTCCGCCAGGCTACTGCGGGGGATAGTGTTGGTCCCCCGCTGGTCGGGCTGGGCTCCCCAGCAGGTGTTAAAGACAGCCACTTTTACCCGGCAGCGGGTTAGTACCTGGGCCAACTCCGTACCATTCAGGGTGGCTGCAGGGTGCAGGAACAGGAGGCCGCCATCGGGGGCGGGGATACCATGACCCGCATAGAAAAAGATGTTGTATTGGCCTCGCTCTAGGGCCTGTACCAGTTCTGTCGGAGAAGGCTGTAAGAGGGTATCCACCTGGCAGGGCACCGCTGCCCCTCGCCGGATTGCCGAGGAGAGTTCGCCTTGCAAAAGACTTTTGAGGGTTTCGGCTTCGGCTTGGAGCTGCAGGGTCGCGATGCCAGGGGTGGGTGCGGGGGCTCCCCCAGGCACATCGTCTTGCCCCAGCACCAGGAGAATCTTTAAACTGCGATCGAGGGAGAGGGCGGGTAGGGGATCAACATCGCTGGTGGTTCGACTAAAGCGAATCGACTCATTCAACGAAAACGCTTGGCGACCGGGTTGGGACTGGATGATCTCCCAGGGAATTGAAATCAAATCAGGTTCACGAATATCGAGGCACACCCGCAGGGGCTTCCCTTGCCCCATGGCGATGCCCTGGCTTTGGTCCAGGCTGCTCTGGATTGGACCATCAAAGAGCCAATTCCAGAGCTGTACCCCTAGGGTTTGCATGAGCCGACCGGTATAGCCGTTGGGGCTGCCCTCCCCCCCATCGCGGTCGGATAAGTTGTCGAGTACAAATTGAGGGACGTAGGCCGAAGGGACATGGGGCACCTGGGGCAACCCCCTGAGGGAGAAGAGTTCTAACCAGGTTTGCCATAAACCCACCAAGTCATCGGACCAGATTTGATCATGGTGGACGTAACCCCCTGGGTAAGGCGACTCCAGCACCCATAGGGCATAGTGATCGGCCTCTGCCGAGGAGAGGCGCTCGATCGCCAGGCGAAAGCAAATGGAGTCAGCAGGGGGCATTAGGTCTGGGGCTTAACTACGGTGATGTTGATCAAGACCTTGCGGTTGGTGGGGCCGGGGTGCTGCTAGGGAGCAGGGGGCAAGGGTAGTAGGGGTATGAGGGGTGCGATGCTTCCAGCTATGGGATTTGTGGTGATGCCAGTCATGGTTATGGGCAGGGTGGATTAGCCGAGTCGGCCTGGAGGCGATCGCTCACCTGACGCAGGGTCGCATCGAGAATCCAGCCCTCTTCCCCTGGTTGAGCCGAGGTCCCCCCAAATGACAAGTTTTCGGTTGGGGTAGACTCGGCAGCCACAGCCGCCGGTGGGGCGGTTTCCCCGACCGGGGACCCCTCACCCGGCACCGTACATACCCGTAAACGCACCCATAGCTGATTGTCCGGGGTTTTTTGCCGCCTGACAACTTCCACTTGGCTACCCACTGGTAACGACCGCTTGGGCTGATCGACCGCCGGATTAGGCGGCGCTGCCGGCACTTCCGCCGTAATCGCGAGGGCATCGGTTGGGGCCGCGCTGTTATCGGGGAGCCGCTGCAACTGCAAAACATCTCCCACCGCTAATGCCTCTAGGGTGGATGCCCCTGTCGGTTGCGGCGGTGGGGCTGATGGGGACAAGGTGGTGCGTTCTCCGGGGGTGGAGGCAGGTTCAGGGGCCTGGGCCTGGGTTGCCGGTCTCAGAAAGCGAATGCCTACTGCACCGAGCAGGGTCGCAACGGCCAATGCCCCCATGAGCCAGAGCCAAGCACCACGTTTAGGGGCAGGCGTAATCTGGGGGGGAGGCTGCACCACCGCAGTCGCAATTGGCGTATCCGGTCGATCCACTATGGCCAAGCTGGGGGACAGCACCGGTCCTTTCGCACTGGGCTGGCCGCTGAGATATAAGAGACCCACGGTGACGTTGTCATGGCCATTGTGGGTATTGGCCAATTGAATCAACCGCTGCCCAAACCGGGGGACCTGCTGGGGTTTGGCAAACAGGGGGGCTAATTCCTGGAGCCAGAGCCTTTCGACCAAATCGTTATCACTGAGGCCGTCGGAGCAAATCAGCACCAGGGTTTCTTCCACCAGCACATGCATCTGCACCGTGGGGTGGAGGTGACGGGAATCAGCCATCCCCAAGGCTTGCACCAGCGAACCTGCTCCCGGATTCAGCAGGGCATCGCGATAGAGATTATGGCCCAGGCGCATCTCGCGGGTGGCCACATCGTCATCCAGGGTGAGTTGTCGGCAGCTATAGGGACGAATCCGGTAGGCGCGGCTGTCCCCCAGGTGGGCCAAATACAGCCGCGCCCCATACACCACCGCTAGCACTAGGGTGGTGCCCATGCGATCGCGGGCCTGGCGCTGGGCTTGGTCATTTTCCGCTGAGATGCGCTGGTTGGCCGCTAAAATCGCTTGCTTGAGGGCGGCCTCTAATTGGTCGTGGGATAAGTCAGGGGTCTGCAATTGGGTTTGCAGTTGCCCGACCACCTCATCAATGGCCAACTTAGAGGCGACATCTCCCCCCTGGTGACCGCCAATGCCATCGCAGACCACCACGAGCGGGGCGGGTTGGGTGAGGATACTTGCCTGCACTTGAACGGTCTGATGGGTGCCGCTGGGGGGATAGCAGGCGTCTTCATTGCGCTGGCGGGTGGGACCTTGGTCGCTATAGGTGACCCAATGGGCGGTACGCTGCTCCTCCCGGCAGAGGGTTTCAAGGGCTCGGACCAAGGAGTAAACCAAGGCCGCAGCAGTGATCGCTCCCCCCTGTAGACGGGTGATCAAGGGGGATAAATAAGCCTGTAGAGCGGGTTGGGCAGTTGTGAGTAAGGGCTGCCACAGGTCCCCTAGTTGCTGTAGGGTCAGGGGTTCGGTATCTGCTTGTAGGGCCAGGAGACGCAGATCAGCTCCGTCCACCCGCAGTAAGTTCCCCTGCAGCAGGGTGGTGCTCACCCTGGCAGCGGCCATGGGTTCCCAGAGCCTAGCCCATTGCCACAGCCACGTGAGTTGGTGGAGGGCTGAGGCCGTGGCCCAAGCCTCGGTCAGGGTGGGAAAAAAAGTGGGCGCTACGTCCTTAGGCGTAGCCAGCCGCACTGGAATTTCTTCCAGGAGTAATACCTCCGCCCCGGTGGCGGTGGTGAAGTAAGTAAAGGGTTGGGGAATCGCAGTGGTAAAGGGGGAGAGGGTGAGATAGGGCTCGGCCAGCTCCGGAGCTAGCTCTAGGGGCAGGGGCGATCGCGCCGGTCGCGTATCGAGCCACAGCTGGGGCTGCAACACCTGATATCGCTCATTCACTAAGCGATCGCCAGTAAACTCCAGGGCTCCCGAACCCACTGCCCATAGGTAACGCTTGACCAGGGGCCAATGACAAGCATTGCAAATCGCCTGATCCGCTGGATTTTCTACCTGGCAGTTGGGGTTAAAACAGTTAATCACCGGGTTTCAAGGGCGCAGTGGCGATGGAACAGAAACCTCAGGACGGAGCGTCACTCACCACCTGGGGCAGGCCCATACTGTAGTTCATGACTCGGCTGCGGACGTTATAGCTAATTTCACCCCGCTGGAGCAGTCCCCGAATCAAATGCTCTAGATCTGAGCCAATGCGGCGGAGATTGTAATCGGTGAGATCAGCACCGCTAGAGGCTTCCACCAATGCTTCGAACGCTTGATGCACCTGCTTCAGGGTGTCATCGGTCCAATTGAACTCGTTGTCTGGATCGATATTGAGGGTTAAGACCGATTCACTGGGAACCAAATCCTTGTTTTGAATCTCCGCCGCGTAGATATGGACGTGGCGGGTGGTGGATTTCAGCAACATAGGCCCTGGGAAGTAACCGCACGAATGGACGACAATCTGTTGCCATTGTAAGGGGCGATGCCCTTGGCGGGATCGTCGGGCTACTCACTAGAAACCATAGAGGCGTCGATGCGCATCCTATTTATACGCCACGGGGAATCCACCGGCAATGTCGCCGGTCGCATGGCGGGCCAGAGCGATGATGGTCTCTCCCCCCTGGGATGTCACCAATCAACACAGTTGGCCCAGTGGCTCTACACCCAGGGGTGGCAACCCAGCCATATCTACACCAGTTCCCTGCGCCGGGCCGTAGAGACCTTGGCGATCTTGGCGGTGCCCTGGGCGTGGCTGTTGCCTGCACTGGACACGGCTTGGTCTATGGAGGCGCGGGGGAGGGGAGCAGTGGAAGTGGTGAAGAGTGGGGCCGGTGGGGAACGGAGGGGATGGG
>JAQCKL010000385.1 GCA_027592485.1 Cyanobacteriota bacterium | reverse complement strand
TCTGCCTTGAGGCGCTCCTGACTTGCTTTGGGAACGCCTTTTTTTAGCTTGCTAGTCTAAACTCCAGTAAGGATGCATCCAAGCCTGTTCCAGAACCGTTTGCGCTCTGGGGATTGGCGGCGGTGGCGGGCTCCCTAGTGATCTCGCGCCCAGCTAAAAGGGAAAGCGGGGAATCGGGAGCGCGTCGATGACTTCATCGATCACCCGATCAGTCAGCTCCCGCACGACGGCATCCGCGATCGCTCGACTGGCTGCCGCCGCAAAGCCCGAGTCGCCGGTGGTGGCCACATCAAAGACACAACCATCCAGCAGGGCCTCCGCCACCCCGGCATTGCGACAGGTGTCGAGGGCGGACTGCACCCGAGCGGGGGCAACCCGATTTAGGGTGACAAAGGCGCTGGGGAAGCTGCGATCGGTGAAGGTAACGGTGGATTCTCCGGGGCGGTAGTCAAATAAGGAGTCGGCTTGGGTAATCCGCCAGCTATCGCCAAACTGACGGTAGAGGCGATCGAAGTAGGCGTCTTCGACTTGCCGCACTGGAATCACCGCTGGCAAGGCCCGATCTAGGGCGTTGGTGGCCAAACTGTAGGAGGACTCGGGGGGAACGGTGGTGCCGTCCCGGCCCCTGAGGTCGTTGTTGGGGTCGCCATTGTAGTCGCCGAGCAAACCGATCAAGGTGTTGCGATGGGCGCGACTGAGGGTGGGCATGATGTTGACGAAGCGATCGCCCCCCACGGTAATAAACCGAACAATCACCTGGTCGCCACTGGGCCAAATCACCGCATATTCATCATTGTGGACGCGCTGGATTTCACCCCCGCCCGGTAAGGCAGTGGCCTCGGAGACTGAGGTGGGGACACCATCGATCCAAGTCGCGGTGTTGCCGCGATCGGGAATGTCTTGGGCGTAGATAGCGACCCGGTGGCCACACACCTGCATCGCAACGGCACTATTGAGGGAGACGTTATTGTTGCTGGCTAGGCGTTTTTGGCGAGCCTGGACTTTGAAATTGCCGGATTGAGTTTGGGTGAGGTCAAACTCTCCCAGCAGGTGGAATGCATAGGACAAACCGTCGTAGGTTTGGATGTGGGGATCGCCATAGCTACGACCCTGGACCGGATTGGCCAGAGGCCCAGAACTGACGGTGCAGAAAGCGTCCTCGGCTTTGATCTGCTGGGCATTGACCGGTCCCAGAGAGAGGCCCACGGTGGCGAAGACACCTACGAGTAGTAGGCCCAGCCACCGCAGACTGCGCCAACGTATCCTTTGACTCAAACCAAATGACATCTGTGCTAATCCTCAACGATCTATAGCGCTAGCCACTTTGCTTAAGATACCTAGAATCGCTCTGATCCTTAGCGGAGCAGCCAAGTGGCTGGCAGTGTTGTCCTCAAGCAGACTGGCGACTGCTATCAGAGGCTGTTTGAAAAGCCTTGTACCGTCAATTCGAATACAGGAGCGACCCAGAACAAGCAACGAACATCAAGGATACAACCGATGTACTGACTGTCTACAGTCGTATCCAATGCTGGCCTACCCCCTTTTCAAACAGCCTCTCAGCGCAATTCTCTGGGATAACGGCTCTGGAAGCAATGTGCTGAGAGAGGGACCAGCCTATTGGTTTGATCGATGGTCCTCAGTGATACCAGTCGGTAACGCCACCGGGCTTGTCACCTAGATGACTGCCATACACCACATTTGACAGTACCTCCAGCCAGCACTGCCGTGGTCTAGCGCGGCTCCTAGCCCGCTGCCCATGCCTTCACGATGCCATCCTCGCCAAGGGTGACGATAGTGCTGCCATCGGCGGAAACTGCCACTTCCCCGACATAACTGCTGTGATCTAGGGTGCGTGGCTCCTGGCCCGCTGCCCAGACCTCCGCACCGACAACTTCGGGGGGATTCAGCGTGATCTGTTGGGGGGCAGGGGATCCGAGCAAGGCAGAAGGTGCGTCCACCTGATCCGGGGTGACTGCTACTTGCACCCGATCTGTCCTTACCGCCGCCAGGGCACCGCCCGTGATCGCAATTGTCCCCAACCCTGCCAACAGGGCACTCCATCCGATCGGTCGCTGGGCCTTGCTCCGAGCGCCGAGCCAACCTTGACGGATGGTGCCCTTGCCGAGAAATTGAGGGGTTTTCAACCAGTTAGGGTTCATCGCTGCATCATCTCCGGTTAGGTGATCTGACCTCAAGCTCAGGCGCTTTGCCCTGGGGGGTCAGAGGCGGGGGCTGATGGAAAACTACAGGGAACAGGATGCAGGTTCCGCATGGGTGATATGTAGTCCGATATCCCACCAGCGGCTCTGCCGCTCATGATCGAGGCGGAGCCTCGTCAGATGTTCCCAGTCAGAGCCTGGGAACCAGAGAAATGCCTGCCACATACCACATTAGGGGGCGTGACCCGCTGCCCAGACCTTTGCGGTGCCACGGCCAAAGGTGACGATGGTGCTGCCATCGGCGGAGACCGCCACAGAATAGACATCACTGCCGTGGTCTAGGGTGCGCGGCTCCTGGCCCGCTGCCCAGACCTTTACGGTGCGATCCTCGCCACCGGTGACGATGGTGCTGCCATCGGCGGAGACCGCCACAGAATAGACCGCACTGCCGTGGTCTAGGGTGCGCGGCTCCTGGCCTGCGGCCCAGACCTTCACGCCATCAGCACCACCGGTGACGATGGTGCTGCCATCGGCGGAGACCGCCACGTCCCAGACATAACTGCCGTGGTCTAGGGTACGCGGCTCCTGGCCCGCTGCCCAGACCGTCACGCCATCCTCGACACCGGTGACGATGGTGCTGCCATCGGCGGAGACCGCCACGTACCAGACAGGACTGCCGTGGTCTAGGGTGCGCGGCTCCTGGCCCGCTGCCCAGGCCTTCACGCCATCCTCGCCACCGGTGACGATGGTGCTGCCATCGGCGGAGACCGCCACGTCCCAGACATCACTACCGTGGTCTAAGGTGCGCGGCGCTTGGCCCGCTGCCCAGACCGTCACGGTGCCATCGGTGCCAAGGGTGACGATGGTGCTGCCATCGACGGAGACCGCCATAGAAAAGACACTATGGTCTAAGGTGCGCGGCTCCTGGCCCACTGTCCATACCTTCACGGTGCCATCCTCGACAAGGGTGACGATGGTGCTGCCATCGACGGAGACCGCCACGTCCCAGACATAACTGCCGTGGTCTAGGGTGCGTGGCTCGTATACCTCCGCACCGACAACTTCAGGGGGATTCAGCGTGATCTGTTGGGGGGCTGGGGATCCGAGCAAGGCAGAAGGTGCGTCCACCTGATCCGGGGTGATTGCTACTCGTACCCCATCTGTCCTTGCCGCCGCCAGGGCACCGCCCGCGATCGCGATTGTCCCCAACCCTGCGAACAGGGCACTCCATCTGATCTGGCGCTGGGTTTTGCGCCGAGCGCCGAGCCAACCTTGACGGGTGGTGCCCTTGCCGAGAAATTGAGGGGTTTTCAACCAGTTAGAGTCCATCGCTGCATCATCTCCAGTTAAGTGATCTGACCTCAAGCCCAGGTGCTTTGCCCTGAGTGGTCAGAGGCGGGGGCTGATGGGAAACTACACGGAGCACGATGGAGGTTCCGCATGGATGAGTGCATCAGATTGAGCACGGGCGTTTTGTCAACCGCTTCAAGACTTGCAGAACCAGACCTCAGAGGCGTCTGATTCCCAATCAATAGAACGGCAAGCATCAAATACCGTCGCACGGTGCCATTATCCCAACCCTCGCCGCTTTAGCTCAGACGTGATTAAGTCCCAGATAGCTTGGGCCTGAGCTAGGGCTGTTCGAGCATCTTCAGTTGTAGCTTCCTCGTTATGGCTTGGATAACGGGCTTCTACAGCCCACTCTGTCAGATCGGTCAAATCGGGTTGTGCTTTGTGAATGGGCCAATCTTCAGGTAACAGGTTCCGCAACAGGTCCAGATCATGCCGAAAGGGAAACTCAATTTGCATGAAGATAAGTGCCGCTTTTAGACCCTTCTCTGCTGCCTGTTGAGAAAGGAAGCAGATTTGTTGGGCAAAGCTCTGTTGCTGTTTGATTAATGCATTTGCTGCTTTTAAGTCGGCTTCCGCATAGTCCAGCCACCGCCGCGTTTCTGCAAAAACTTTATCCTTGCTCATACAAGGTCTTTCCTTCCTTTAGGGCTGGTCGCAATACGGTCCCGATCAAGTCTCCGTACTCATCAATTTCCTTGGGGGTGGTGACGATGATGTCTTTAGCAACGGGTAAATCGGACAGCACCTTACGAATGGAGATCGCCATTTTGCGTTTATGGCTCAATTGCTGGAATACCACCAACAGATCAATGTCGCTGTCAGGATTGGCATCTCCTCGGGCATGGGAGCCAAACAAGATAATCTTGAGCGGTTGGAAATGCGCCACGATGCGATCGCGCATGATCTCCAGCCAAGGAGAAGCGGATTGGATATCAGCTAGCGGTAAAGGCATCGCGTTCTAAATCTTGTCTAGGCAAAATTCGTTTTTTGATAGTCATACCAGTACTTTTAGTGTAGTTCCCTTCCCGGAGCACCCTGATACACTGAAAGCCCTTAGGATAAATACACTTCCATAAAAGGCAGCCACTCCCGTTAACCCATGCAGCCGACCGATCCCGATAAGTTCACGACCAAAACCTGGGATGCCATCGTTGAAGCCCAAACCGTGGCCCGCCGCTTCAAGCACCAGTATATGGAAGTGGAGCATGTGCTGATCGCCCTGCTAGAGCAAGAAGAAGGTCTGGGCCATAGCATTCTCACCAAAGCCAAACTCGACCCCGCCCTGCTCCTAGAAGAACTGGAAACCTTCGCCAAACGCCAGGCCCGCGTCCGCACCGCCGCCGACAACAACCTGTACCTGGGCCAAAGTCTCGATCGCATGTTGGATCAGGCCGAGGCCAGCCGTAAAGAACTCCAAGATAAATTGTAACTACCTAGGTCCCTGCTACCAATGTTGGCGTTTTACCCTGTACGGCATTAGAGAGAATCTCAAGGAGATTCAGGCCTCGTTTTCGAGCAGTCG
>JAQCKL010000384.1 GCA_027592485.1 Cyanobacteriota bacterium | reverse complement strand
GCCAAAGCCGCCTCCACCGTGGTCAGCAGAGGTTCTGTCGCAGAAGTAACCAGATAGAGCCGGACGGTCAAAAGCTGCTGACGGCGAGCATCTCCCAAGATCTGGCTCTCTAAGGTGTAGACCTGGTAGCGCATCTGCTTGCAGGCGGCCCCCATATCTACGCTGTGAAGTTTGCCATATTCCTCCAGTACCCGCAGCGCCTCCTGCACCCGGCAGAAATTGGCCTGCAGGACATGGTTGACGCTGCTGCGTTGAGCCTCTTCGGGATGGGTAAGCGGCGTTCCTGGATCCCCAGGGGTATCCCGCGCCAGCCGCAATGCTGGGGTGTGCCACTGGGCCAGTTGCTGGCGTAACTGCTTCAGGGCCTCGGTCAAATCGGCTCGATTGAGGCCAAAGCGACACCAGTCTTCGATCACCCGCAACCCTTCACGGGCACGATCTAAATTGGCATCCAGAATGCGGTATACCGCCTGGGAGGATGGCGGAGGTTGAGTAGCCATAGCGAACAGGGAAAAAGGGCCTGTTGATCCTACGTTAGGAATAAGGGCATTTTGAAGGCTGAATTGCTTTCGATGTCTAACGGGAGGCTTTGGCCTTGGGGGCAAAGAAATCCAGCAACCAGCCCAATACCGGTAAAGCCACATGATCCGGCAGCACTTCGATTTGAAAGTTGAAGGGAATTAGGAGACGAATCGGTTGCCGTTCTGGATAGGTCGTTGATTTAATCCAGATCTGCATGCGGAGGGCATAGACCCGCATAAAGTCTTTCATCATCGTCGCCCGCTCTAAATCAATCAGCACCGGAGCCGATTGCAGGGCGGTGGCATTGTCCGGACGACGAAACAGGGCTTCGCTGGTGACCGCCGTGTTAACCGCTTGGTTGGGATTGGCAACGGTATACACCTGGGGCTGTAATAGGTCCAAGGGCATGCCCGGCACATTGCGAATTACCCGATAGGCGAGCCCCCCATGCACCGACAGAGAACTGCTATCCCAATCCATAAAAATTTGTTGCTGGGGCAGACCATTGAGCACTGTCACCGAGAGGTTTTGAATGGGGGGCTGTAAGGGTTTGCTGCCCTGGGGACCGACCTGAATTTGGACCTTGTTAGCGGTGTCAGACCCATCTGGAAACGACAGTTGTAGAGTCGTCAACATTTTGCCTGGAACCATTTTCACCGTGATGTCAGACCGATTTTGCTGGGCCAGTTGGGTGGTGACAGCTTCCTGAACGGTGTCTTCATCCAGGCCAATCGCCACCTGATCTTCCAAATCGGCTTCGACCGAGAGCGCCATCTGGTAGAGCACATAGACCACACAGATGAGGTAGATCGTCAAAATCAGGATGTCAGCACCCATGGCGGCTCCAGTACAAGCGGATTCTTGCCAGGATAGCGAGAAACCCCAGCTCTAGCGCATGGAAAGACCGAAATCACTCCCCTGAAAAAGGTTCATACAGAACTATAGTTCGGAAACCCGTAGTTGCTATCACCCCTCAGTCACCGTAGATTGGCACTCAGAGGTAGAGAGTGCTAATACCGAAAATGGCACCAAACACCACGGTATAACCTAAGGAATTTTGAAGAGGTCAGTATGGCTACAGTAACCCTGAGTGCGTCGAGTGTGACTCCCCTGGGCGATCGCGTGTTGATTAAAGTGAGCGCATCCGAAGCCAGCACCGCTGGTGGCATCTTGCTACCTGACACCGCTAAGGAAAAGCCTCAAGTGGGCGAAATTACCGCTGTGGGTCCGGGTAAGCGCAGTGATGATGGCACCCGCCAATCCCTCGAAGTCAAAGTGGGCGACAAAGTCCTCTATTCCAAGTACGCCGGTACAGAAATCAAGCTGGGCACCGATGAGTATGTGCTCCTGTCTGAAAAAGACATCTTGGCTAGCTTGGCCTAGGGTCTGAACCGATAATCCCTGTCCCATGGTCGGGGCGATTTTAGCCAGCAGATCTTAGCTGGCTAAGCTGATTAAACCCGCCCCTAATCGTTGCATTTTCATCGCCCAATTACAAAGGCTATTTCCATGGCAAAAAGAATTGTTTATAACGAAGACGCCCGTCGCGCCCTAGAGCGCGGGATGGACCTGTTAGCCAAAGCCGTCGGCGTCACCCTCGGCCCCAAAGGCCGTAACGTCGTCCTCGAGAAGAAATTTGGCGCACCCCAAATCGTCAACGACGGCGTCACCATCGCCAAAGAAATTGAACTCGAAGACAACATCGAAAACACCGGCGTCGCCCTGATCCGCCAAGCCGCATCCAAAACCAACGACGCCGCCGGTGACGGCACCACCACCGCCACCGTCCTGGCCCACGCCATCGTCAAAGAAGGGCTGCGCAACGTCGCCGCCGGTGCCAACGCCATCTCCCTCAAGCGCGGCATCGATAAAGCCACCGCTTACCTGATCGAAGAGATCGCCGCCAAGGCTCAACCCGTCCTTGACTCCACCGCCATCAGCCAAGTCGGCACCATCTCCGCCGGTAACGACGAAGAAGTTGGAGCCATGATCGCCGAAGCCATGGATAAAGTCGGTCGCGAAGGCGTCATCTCCCTCGAAGAAGGCAAATCCATGACCACCGAACTCGAAGTCACCGAAGGGATGCGCTTCGACAAGGGTTACCTCTCCCCCTACTTCGTCACCGACGCTGAGCGCATGGAAGCGGTCCTTGAGGACCCCTACATCCTGCTCACCGACAAAAAGATCACCCTGGTGCAAGACCTAGTGCCCGTGCTTGAGCAAGTGGCCCGTTCCGGCAAGCCCCTGATGATCATCGCCGAGGACATCGAGAAAGAAGCCCTCGCCACCTTAGTGGTTAACCGCATGCGCGGCGTCCTGAACGTAGCGGCGGTTAAAGCTCCTGGCTTTGGTGATCGCCGTAAGGCCATGCTCGAAGACATCGCCGTGTTGACCAGCGGTCAAGTGATCAGCGAAGACACCGGCCTCAAATTGGATAACACCAAGCTAGAGATGCTTGGTCAAGCCCGTCGCATCACCATCACCAAAGACAGCACCACCCTCGTCGCCGAAGGCAGCGAGAAAGATGTGAAGGCCCGTTGCGAGCAAATCCGTCGTCAGATCGAAGAGACCGAATCTTCCTATGACAAAGAGAAGCTCCAAGAGCGCCTTGCGAAGCTCTCCGGTGGTGTGGCAGTGATCAAGGTCGGTGCGGCGACTGAAACTGAAATGAAAGACCGCAAGCTACGGTTAGAAGATGCGATCAACGCCACCAAGGCGGCGGTTGAAGAGGGCATTGTTCCTGGTGGTGGCACCACCCTGGCGCACCTAGCACCCACCCTTGAGGTTTGGGCGGCGAGCAACCTGACTGGTGAGGAGCTCCTCGGGGCGAGTATCGTCGGTCGGGCTTTGACGGCACCGTTGAAGTTGATTGCTGAGAATGCGGGTCAGAATGGTGCTGTCGTGGCTGAGCAAGTCAAGACAATGGAATTCAATGTGGGTTACAACGCTGCGGACAATACGTTTGTAGACCTCTTGGCCGCTGGGATTGTCGACCCGGCTAAGGTGACTCGTTCGGCGTTGCAGAATGCGGCTTCGATTGCGGGCATGGTGTTGACCACGGAGTGCATTGTGGTGGACAAGCCTGAGCCTAAGGATGCTGCGGGTGCGGGGGCAGGCGCAGGGATGGGCGATTTTGATTACTAGGGTGATTCCTCAACAGTAGTCAAGGTCAACCTCTAGTACCTTAAAAAGCCAGTCGTGAGATCTCACGACTGGCTTTTTTCACTGCTGACAACCCCGTACCTTGTCGATGGGCATCAAGTCTTATTCATCTTTACAAAACCTTTACGATTCAGGCTGTACATAGGGTTTGACAAAGTCAATCAAGGCTTGAGTATAGTTGGCACTGGATGAATCGGTGTATTCACCCTCCGTAAAGAAATGCACCACAGGGCAGTCGTCCCCTGATAAATCAAAGGTTGTGCTGTCTATAAGCTCACCCGATTGGGCGGCATAAAGGGCAACATCATAGGTGGTGTCGTAGGTTTCTAAAACATATCCCTGGGTTTGACCCTCATCAGGGTCAAACTCGCAGGCATTAGCGATCGCCTGCTTTGTGACTGTCAGACAAGCAACCAGCTGCGTTTCTTGGCTCTCCTCCCATTCCATTTTCCAGCTACTAGGTAGTTCTCGATAGGACTCTGAGAAAGTTTCGCTATCACTTTCACGATCAAACACGTAGAGGTGATGAATGCTTCCAGCGGTCGGCTCATAGGCTTTCGCAGGGGCAAAGGCAATCCCATTGCAGACTTGTTCAAAATCATTCGGAAAAACCTGCTTAGCAAGGTCTTCCTCTACGGCAGCAGTTGAATCATCTACTGGGCTACCTGTGACCTCTGTGGATGTATCCACAGAGGGTTGTAGCGACTGACAAGCCGCGAAATTAATGGCCATCAAACAGCTGACTGATAACCGTGCGATCGGACAAGAGAAAAATGACTTCATAGCAGAATCAAGGCAATAACCGACTGGGCACAAAACGTGAATCTGAATACGACTCTGGGCGGGGAGCAGCAATGGACAGCAATAGAGCCAGAAGCATAGCGCTGGTCATTTTGATAAAGACGCCGGGTATCGCTCCGATCCTCAGCACAGCATCAAAATGGCCCGCAGTCTTGCCCTGGCTGGACTGGCGACGGCGATAACTAACCACCACTGCATGATCAGAGATTCCGCAAACCGTAAAACCCTATCAGCAATTTACTGCGAGACCACTCAGCTGACTTAACCGCTGGCAGATCGCTAAAAACAATTAGGAATAAGACAGCTCCCCGATCAGTCCTATCATCCCGGATTGGCTTTTGCAGCCCTGTACAGATCCAAAGGGGCATCAGATTTATGCGGTAAAGCCTGATCAGGATGGCTTCAACCAGAGTTTGTTAACACGCCCCTCAGGTTATTCCGATACAGGGTGAAACACCATGACCCTCCTAGGGACGCATCACACCATTAGAGGATGTTTGAAAAGTTATTCGGTGTCAAAATCGCTACGCGAGTCGCCGCACCATGATG
>JAQCKL010000383.1 GCA_027592485.1 Cyanobacteriota bacterium | reverse complement strand
ACGCCGGAAGCGTCACGGGCTTTTTGCAACCACTAGCTTGTTAAACAAATCTTTTATTCGAAGTGCCCTGAAGCGTTTTGCTATTGCTGCTGTTGCTACCGTGGGTTTGGCTGCGATCTCGACCCCTGCCGATGCCGCCATCTTTGAATGGACCGTTGAATATACCGATTTTTGGGCTGATGGCGCGTCCCTCACCGGTTCCATTCATGCGGAAGAAGAAGCTGCCCTAGATGGCATCATCTCCAGCGATGAATTCACCTCTTGGATGTGGAACTGGAGTGGCAACATTGACGTTGATCCATTCTCCATTTCTTCCCAGGATGAGTTTGCCGAAACTCAATTCGACGCTGCCTTGATCTTAGGGGCCGATCCTTTCGTTGAAGGACTGTTCATCGGTGGCACTGACTCTGTCGAATACAGTATCGACTTTTTTGACAGTATCTTTGTCACGGCATTTGACTTCGAGGCAGCTTCCAATGATTTCCTCTATGAAGCGCCAGCATCTGAAAGCGATCAGTTCGGTACTGTGACCACTTCTGCGAAGGCAGTTCCTGAACCTGCAACTGTTTTGGGCCTCATCGCCCTAGCGGCTACCGCTTCCACCACCATCAAGCGTCAGAAGCAAGGGGCGTAAGTTACTCCCTAGCGATTATCAATCGCCTAATCGCTTAAGAACCCTTGCGGGTGATGACCCGCAAGGGTTCTTTGTATTTGCCCCTCGCATCAGCCGTAGTGGTCACAAAACCATTGGCATTTTCAAGGGCCAGAAAGTGGCAAGCAAACAACATCCTGCCGACCCGTTATCGGCAATTGCCAGGGTCATTGCTGCTGAGACTAGCTGAAATATTCTCGGGTTAGATCCATACTGAAAAAAACGCGCATATCGTACTCAACGTTATCCAACAAAATTGAGAAGTTACTGCGATCGTATTGCCCTTCAAAAAAAGTCTCCATGACCAGATCCAGGTCATCATCGACATAGGCCTTCATAAACATCAACGCCCCATTCAGGTCATTGACATACTCAAGGGTGGCGAGGCGATCGAGCCCATGGGTAAAGCTATAGATCGTGCTGACCAGAACCCCCCGATCAGAAATCGGACGCACCATTAGATTGGGTTTACGGGTATGGCGTCCCACAAGGTCATCTTCTCCCTCTTCAACCCGATAGCCCAGAAACTCAAGATGATTACGATAGCGGGTGAGGGGATGGGCAGTGGCATCGCTGATATTGAGATCGGACATCGGACGGATCATTCCCATGGAAGACAGCGACAAAGCTCGATGCGCTGAGGCAAGTTGTACCCGGTAGCCTGAGTCTGCGTCATTGTTAGACTGCCCAGCTAGGGTACCGCAGACGAACCCAAGACGCGATGCTTAACCAAACCGATAGCCAAACCCACGCAAGGTGACGATGTATTCGGGGTTGCTGGGATCCCGCTCAATTTTTTCCCGTAACCAGCGAATATGAACATCTACCGTTTTGCGATCGCCCACAAAGTCTCCGCCCCAAATTTTGTCAATTAACGCCTCCCGAGACCAGACTTGATTGGGATGGGCCATGAACAGCTCTAAAATGCGAAACTCCTTTGGGGATAACGCCACCTCTTGCCCCGCAATCAAGACTCTGAGTTCATCTAGATAGAGGGTAATGTCTTGATGGGTCAGCACAGTCGCGGTGCTCAAGTTCCGCGATCGCCGATATCGCCGCATGAGGGCTCGACAGCGAGCAATCAACTCCCGCATCCCAAAGGGTTTGACCAAATAATCATCGGCCCCCACCTCTAACCCCACCACCCGATCGGTTTCACTACCCCGAGCACTCAAAATCAAAACCGGAATATCCAAATTGTGATGGCGAATCATCCGACACAGATCCAGGCCATTCACCCCCGGCAACATCAAGTCTAAAATCGCCAAGTCAAAGGCAGTTGTCGGCGGTGCCAGGGCTGGGGTCAACATCGATAACGCCACAGAACCACTCTCCGCCACAGAGACGCTGTAACCCTCATCCTGCAGCGCCATGGCAACTGTTTCGCGGATTAAATCCTCATCATCTACCACCAGGACATGGGCTTGACCTGCCACCACCACCGATTGAGCGTGATACTGTTCTGGCCCCATTGATAAACACTATCCCCTTAAATCTTTGCCCCGATTTGATCCCATGGGCATGGTGTTAACCACCGCGACAAGGCCCCGAAGCCAGACCCCAGTATCCTGCTGGTCAAGGCTTAAGCCTAGGGGATGATTAGGTTAAGGATTTTGAGCGATTCCTTTAACCTGGAAACCTGAGTCTGTTGAGCGATGCCCAGGAAAATTAGAATCCTGACGCCCTGCGGTGATGGCCCTCTCCCTGGGACGGGATCGGTTACAGGCAGATAGTTTGCTCAGTCCAAGCCAAGACATCGCATTGCCCGAGTCGGGCTCGATCGATTACAGTCAAGCTTAGAATAAAGTAAATATCTGTAAACAACTGTTGCTCCCAGATTTGGGATCTCAATAGGGCGACCCCAAAACGATGAACCTCTTTCGGTATAAAGTCTCAGCTCTGTCTTGGCCCTCTTTTCGATTGCTGCGGTGGGTAATGGCCTTTTCGGTCGCAGCGCTGCTTTGGAGTGGTATGGCCACCCCAGCTTATGCCTATGAAGATCCGACTTTATTGCCCGATGAGCCGACCCTGATTATCGATTTAGCTAAGTCCCTGACCGCTGTTCAAGAAGAGACCTTGAGCCAGACCCTGGAAACCCTTGAACAAGACACCGGCTGGAAGCTGAGGGTTTTAACCCAGTACGATCGCACCCCTGGCCGCGCCGTCAAAGACTTTTGGGGATTAGACAACCACAGTGTCATGGTCGTAGCTGATGCTCGGGGGGGGAACATCCTCAATTTCAGTGTGGGAGATGACTTCTATCCGTTGCTGCCCCGCACCTTTTGGGTCGAGCTCCAGACTCGGTTCGGCAATCAATTTTTTGTGCGCGATAACGGCGAAGATCGCGCCATTATTGAAACCATTGAAACCCTAGATACTTGCCTGCGCCAGGGCGGCTGTGCGGTGGTGCCAGGACTGCCCCAGGAGCAATGGATTTTGACCCTGGTGACATCAATTGTGGGGGGGCTAGTGTGTGGGTTTGCGGGCCATCCCCGGAAGCCGGGTCAGGTGATTGCTTGGCAATGGATGCTGATTTTTTCTCCCCTGTGGGGCATTCTCTTTGTCGCTTTTGGGATCGGGCCGGTGGTGACCCGTACCAGTGACTGGCTTCCCTTAGTGCGTAACATTGCGGGCTTTGCCATTGGGGCTCTAGTCGCCTTTCTCACCCCCGCCTTTAGCGATCCATCCTCCTCGGAGACCTAAGGGATCCGCAACCGAACAACATACCAGGTCCACAAGTTACTGAGGTAGAGGCGCAAGGGTTGCGCCCTAATGAAGCGGCACGCTATTTACCCGCATACCCCTAAGCGCTTAAGGGGGCGCTTAACGGCGGCCATAGTAAGACACCTCAATGTCCGCATACCAGCCCAAGGCCAGATTTTCGTAGAGAAAAACCCGCTCCACTTGGTAGTAGACGCTGTCATGGAACAGGGAGTCTCCCACGCGGGGAATGATCGGATAAACCGCAAACCAGAGGGCATCCTTGACCGGGGCCTTCGGGTTTGTACTCCGAGCTGCCAAGTAAAAAACCTGGACCTTGTATCCCGTGACGGTCGGGGTTGAGGCGGGGGGTAGCGCTGGCTGGGTTGCCTTAGGACGGCGCTTACGGGGTTTGGATGGAGGCTTCTCAGGTGGCTTTTCGTCCACGAACTCACCAGATATCAGGGGGGCTAGGGTCGGGGGTGCGGTCACCCAGAGGGGTGAATCGTCAGTTTATGGTACTCAACTGTGTTAAAACAGCGATCCTAGGTGTACTCAGAAAAGTAGCCAGCGCTATACAACCCCTGACACGTCTGGGCCTGCCCCCAAGACTTCGGCTAGGGTTTGTAACTTAAGCTGAATCTCGGCCAGCTCTTGCTTCGGGTCTGAACCCTTAACAATTCCGGCCCCGGCATAAAGACGGGCTTGACACCCCTGCAAGAGGGCCGAGCGAATGCCCACGATAAATTCGCTATTGCCCTGGTAGTCCACCCAGCCAAAAGGGGCCGCATAGAGGCCGCGATCGCTGGGTTCTGTTCGCTGGATCTGGACACAGGCCGTCGCCGTGGGAACCCCTGCCACCGCTGGGGTCGGGTGCAGCACTTCCACCAGTTGCAAAGGGGAGAGCTGCTCGGGCAGCGTGGCATAAATCGGGGTGTGTAAATGCTGGATGTGGGATAGCCGTAGTAGCGTTGGGCAGGGCCGATGGCGAGGTCGGAGCCCTAAAGCTTTGAGTTGGGACACGATGAAGTCCACCACGAGATGATGCTCTGTCTGTTCTTTCGGATTATTCAAAAGATGCTGCCCCAACTGGTGATCAGCCAGGGGGGTATTGCCCCTGGGCGCAGATCCCGCTAGGGCATCCGCAACCAATTGGCCTTGGCGCAGACTCAACAACCGTTCTGGGCTGGCCCCAATAAAGTGGGCCTGTGGCCCTCGGCTAAAGGCAAAGGTATAACAGTCGGGATGGCGGGCCCGCAGCCGCTGTAGAGAAATATCCCGCTGCCAAGGAAAGGGACTAACAATGTCGAGGGCATGGGCCACCACCTGTTTTTGCAAATCGGTTTGATCAATCGCCTGCAATGCCCGATCAACCCCCCGCTTAAATCGCCGTGCCGCTTCTGGGGACAGTTGGACAGGGAACTGCCCAGGCTCCATCCCCTTCGGGGGCAATGGCCGACCCTCTCGCACCGTCGTGATGTGCTGTACCTGCTGGCACAGCTCTCGGCTTAGGGATTCGAGGGCGATATCTGGGGCGATCTCCACATTGGCAATCACCCAACTCTGCTGTTGCTGCCTGACCACCTGCCAACGGGGCAGGAGCACGGTGGCAGGTGCAAAGCCTCCCGAGTCTGGGCCAGAGGCCCCAAAAAAGGCAAAGCTAAAAAAGAAAAAAGGCCCCACC
>JAQCKL010000382.1 GCA_027592485.1 Cyanobacteriota bacterium | reverse complement strand
ACTTGTCGCAACTTATACCCTGAGAGCTTTTATTACTTCAAGACCGACTTTTCAAACATCCTCTAAGCATCTACCCCTCAATGCCGCATCATCTAGCAATCTCTCCGCAAAAAAAATCGGCGTCACCAAGGTCGAAAGATCCTGCCAATGCGCCCACCATCCAGGCATCTCTGGAAACAGAGGTTCTAGATGAGCAGAAGCGGCCTGTGAGCCCGCGAGTTAGCCACGCCGAAAGGATTGGGAGTAACTCAAGGGTTGACTTGATTGATACCTTTTTCCCATGAATGGGCAAAACCTTTTGTGCAGAAGGCTACAGACCGCTTTGTGCTCCTATCAAGGGGGCAGGGCCATCAAGGGCGGTGGGTGACGACCATGGGGGTGCCATTCACCCAGGCGGCCTCGGTTGCCCATCAAAGGGGGGAGTTACGGCCCGACATAAACCCCGTCGAGAGTCGCTTTAGGACCCGGTTAGCAATGTCGCGATAGCGGACTTCACCGGCCAGGATCTGCCCGAGGCGTTCGGTGGCAGAGGGGCGCTTGACACCCACTCGGTACCCGAGGCCAGGGACCCGGAAAAAGATGCTGGCAATGCGCTGTGCCCATTGCATATCGGTGCCCCACTCGATCTGAAGGGTCTGGGTATATTGGGGCAACGCCTCGGCATTACCCGCTAACGCGCTATGGATGGCGGCGGCGGCCTTAACCCCGCTGAAAATGCCAGGGCGGATGCCCTCCACACTCATGGGATCAACTAGGGCTGCCGCTTCACCCACCAACAAGGCTCGCTCACAGTGCAGGGGGCGATCGCCATCCCACAGTTGTAAGGGATGGGTATGGAAGGTTTGGCCATGGCCCCCCAGTCCGAGGCCAACGGCATAGGCTTCTAGTCCTGGCTGCAGGTCCTGGACATTGTTACCCACAAAGAGGACGGCCCCCAGGGTATAGCCCTGTCGCTTCGGTACGCCCCAGAGACAGGCATTTTTCACGAGGCCAAACTCAAAATTGAGGGCGCTATCCTCATCCATCGGGCGATCTGTCGTTATCTCTAAGACCGCTGCCGGTCGAGCTTTGTGGGGTTTGAACCCGAGCCAACCGGCAGTGGGACCCTCGGCCCCATCAGCGGCCACCAGGTACTGGGCCTCGAAAGTTGCTTGGGGGGTATGTACTTGCCAGCGATCGCCCACCCGCTCAATGCCCGTCACGGGTGTTTCGGCCTTTACCGCCGCCCCTAGGGCTTGGACCTGCTGCACCAAAAACCGATCAAACACCTCCCGGTCGAGCACCCACAGCGGATCCGGGGTCGTGAGTGCCGAGCAAATCTCATCCTCCAGCTTCCAGGTGTAGCGGACCCGGCGAACAGAGCGATCTATCGCGGGAGTCAGATCAAAATCAAACCACTGGGCAATGGTGGGAGACACCGCCCCACTGCAAGCCTTGTAGCGCCCTAAGGGGGCTTTATCCAGCAGCAACACCGAATGCCCCTGCTTGGCCAAATGGTAAGCTGCCGTGCTGCCCGCAGGGCCTGCGCCGACAATGACACAATCGTACATAGATAGAAGATGTGTTCCTGATTCCCAAACGTATTATCCACTACCGTTCTGGGGAATCACTCATTCATGGTCTTGTAAGTGGCCACCGCCGAGGGGGAAATCCGGTTCAAGTATCGGAAAATCCAGTATTTGAACACCGTGTCTAGAATCACTGGGAAGGTGGCAATGAACAGAAAGATAAAGTCTCGGTTGGCCGCGAACCCCAGATGTCGAGATAAACCCTCTAGCAAAACTTCCCAGCCGTGGGGGGAGTGGAAGCCCACAAACATATCCGTAAACAGAATGATGATGAACGCCTTGGCACTATCGCTCAGGCCATAGACAATCTCATCCATAAACCCCTTCAGAGCGGCGACCTCCCGCCGTCGGACCACCAGCAACAATGCAAACCCCCCAGCGGCCACCATGTCTGAGAAAACATTCTTGACCGCATCGGCACTGCGTTGCCGGTAGTTGGTCTCAATTTCCGTCGCCTTCGTACGTACCGTCTGCTCAATGCTCTGCTCCGACATCGGATCCGTCGTGCCAATCAGCACCTCAAACCGCAGTCGCTCTTCAAATTGCTGTAATTCATGGAGGGCTTCTTCCTCCATTTCTAGATTCAAGAACACTTCGGCGTGGGTTTGGGTCCGGAAATAATCCACCATGGGGCCAAACAAAAAGTTCTTGCTGAACTGCTGGGCCAACAGCGGAATGATGACGAGTATCAACAGGAATTTAACCGCTGTGGTGGTTTTACCCCGAGAGGAGCGGAAGTTTTGCATCACCTGCTCTTCGGCTTCGGGGTCTAAATCTTGACGGATCCGATCCACAGTCCGCAAAATCGACCGGGGCAAGATATTGGCTCGGTCCGAAAGGGCCGCTGCCCGTGGCGTATCGGCGTCAACCCCTAAAGGGGCTGCATCGCTACTGAATTGCCCTTTCCCATTCACAACCGAGGCGCTAGCCAAGGAACCGGCGGTACCCGGCTCCTTAATGAGCACGACGGTAGAAGGGGGGGTGCTTCTGGTGCGGTACCGACTCAAGACATCATCCACAAACCGGAGCTTGCGAAAAAAGATCGCGGGTTTATCGATCAGATTGAGGGAAAAATCATCGGTCTGGGGATTTTTGACCTGGATTTCGATCATCTTGGGATCCGAAACCCGGAGCATGGCGCTACTGGCCCGAAACTCCGTCATCCGCACATTAATCAGATTGAGATATTTCTGTAGCTCCCCTTGGAAGTAAGCTTGGGCGCTCTGACCATAATTGCCATATTGGGGCGAAATCGGATTGCCATCAAAGTGCTCATCTTCGATCGCGACAATCATGCGGGCGGCCTCATAGGCTTGGTCGAGGGCCCGTTCGGGGGTTTTGCGCAACCACTGCTGCGCTTGCCGAATCAAACCGGGGATGGCCATCAGGACTCACCTACGCTGCAACCGTGTGTAACCGAAACTGTAATGCAAATTCTGGGGGAAACCTTGAAGATGACCCAATTGGCACGATGATCCAGTCGAACCTTGATTCATCGACCACTGGCGTCCCTTGTTCATCGCCAATAAAAAGTTGGTAAAGAAGGGAAGGAGCCGGACATAAGCCGGGTTCTGTTCTCCGGGGTTGCCCCCAGAGGGCGGTTATCTATCTGGGATGTCTGTTACCAGACACCTCATGCGGTACACCAAAAGCGGGACTGGAAAAAGACCAACCATAGCCCCTCCGACCTTGCTCCCAACCGGGGTTTACCGAGCCAGCACCTCTCGACACTGCTGGTGCGCTCTTACCGCACCCTTGCACCCTTACCTGTGAGCCGTAGCCCCATCGGCGGTATGTTTCTGTGGCACTCTCCTCACGGTCACCCGCACTGGGCGTTACCCAGCAAGTCTGGTCTTTTGGGAGCCCGGACTTTCCTCAGGTTGAAACGGTGTCAACCTGCAACCCCCTCGCCAACTCCTTCCTAATCCATAGTTTAGGAGTTAATTCGACATCCAATGCCAAAAAGATCCGCGACGACATCGCCTCAAACTCAAGCTAACCCATGGAAACAGCCCATTTCCCTCCCGGTATAAGCACCCCTAATACTCCGGCGTCAGGGAAACATCCAGGTGCTTAAACCGACGAGACCGAGGGCAATACACCGTTCCCGAGCTGCTGAGGCCGATATTTTTCAGCATAGCTATGCTATTTGATTGTGCTGTTTTAATAGCTCGTCCCGAAGGTCAATAGGCGGTTTTGAATTCAGCATTAATATTTTGGGCTCTATGCTCAGCATCTACTCTAGAAAACCAGCATCTATTCCAACAAATATGAGGTGTCGCCACAGTAAAATCACCCATTCCGTTTGCTCAGAGCAGGCGGGTGAAGGGCTGATTGCCAGGCTGTTAGCAGTCCGCATTTTGAGGGCATCCTTAAAGCAAATTCATATTGTGTCAGTACTCCCTGAAAGTACTGATGTCTCCGTCATCATGGGTGTTTAGAGCATTTCATGATTGTAAAAAATTGGCGTTAGCGATGTATAACTTGACCCGGTTTTCGCTGAGTGAGATGACCGAATGTGGGGCAATCCTACGCAAGCTTGGCATTGGCGCGGCTAGTATGGAAGCGGTTGCCAATAGCATCGTCCACCATTTTTACAATCAGTTTTTAGACCCAGAAACAGGACAAAGTGCTCTAGCCTTGGTGCGTTTTTTTAAAACCCATGCCTACAGCGATCTACCAACGGATCTGCAGCCGATCGCCACTCAAATGCTGGGATCAACCACTGCTCACCCTGGACTCAAATGCTTGACCCTATTGGCGACAACGGGCGATCGCCCAGAATGGAATGCCCGCACAGCCTCCACAGGGCATCAAGTGATTCCCTTGCCCAGTGAGCGGATGGTCACCCAAGCACCCATGATTGCCCAACTGATTCAGCAATTGGGCCTAACCATCAACAACGTGCTTGCACCGGATCCTGACCTGCTGGTGGATTTACAAGAGCGGACCTATAACGTCTTTCATATTCCTAATGCCATAAACAGTTCTTATATTCCGGCCCAAGCTGAGTTTGTGGCACCTTGCAAAATTCAGTCCGTGTTGGGCTTCGGGGGGATGCTGCCATCGGGCAATCTGATGGCCATTATTTTATTTTCCAAGCTGCCCATTCAGCGAGACACCGCAGAGCTGTTTAAGCCCCTCGCACTGAATGCAAAAATGGCCATCTTGCCCTTTAGCCAGGGACCCATTTTTGCCTCCCCATCTGCCTGATGGTCCTCTGGGACCAACGCGATCAAACCAGTCTCATCCCCAGGGCGGCCAGGGGGCTACCTTCTCTTCCGCACAGGGTTACATCAAACCGCATCTAAAAATTGATTTTCCACCCCACAGGAATCGTCCGTGCGCATACCTGAACAGCCAGAGGGGACTGCTCCCTTTCCAACCTCCCAAGAGGTTGAACCACTCAAAGCCCAAGTTGCAGCTCTTGAGCAGTTGCTGCAGGTCTATGAGCACGAGACCGTCGAAAAATCGCGC
>JAQCKL010000381.1 GCA_027592485.1 Cyanobacteriota bacterium | reverse complement strand
CATGGCACTCACCGGAGATGGGAAATGCTTCTAGCTTATGTCTTAATGCAATTGGCGACTGCTATATGAACGCCGATGTGGTGATCAATTTACCGAAGGTGAAGTCTCACATGCAGCTCACCCTCACCCTGGGGGTCAAAAATCTGTTTGGTTGCGTACCGGGCAAGATGAAGGCTTGGTGGCATATGGAAGCGGGCAAAGATTGCGATCGCTTCGGCACCATGCTGGTGGAAACAGCGCGGGCGATCGCCCCCCAACTCACCATTGTGGATGGCATTCTCGGCCATGAAGGTAATGGTCCCAGTGGCGGTGAACCCAGAGCCTTAGGGGTGCTCGGCGCTGCCCATGATGTGTTTGCCCTAGACCGTGCCCTAGTTGATATTCTGCAAGTCAATCCGGCCCAGGTGCCAACGATTGCCCAGTCGCAGCGGTTAGGGCTTTGTCCAGAACTGGGCGACATTACGTTTCCCCTGCAACAGCCCCAAGACCTGGTTATTCAAAATTGGCAATTACCTAGCCAAATGATGCCGATTGATTTTGGCCTGCCTCGGGTGGTGCGTTCCACCTTCAAGCATCTCTATATTCGTTTCTTAAAGGAGCCGATGGCCGCTTACGTTGGCAAATAAACCAAGCCCATTTTGAGAACTGTAGTTTTTTTCTCTCCCCTCGCCCTCTGGTAGAGGGGCTGGGGGTGAGAGGAACGCCGGGTTTCAAGTTAAACGAGGTTTAGCAGGAAAATGTGAATTCTTCCTTGACGACAACGAAAACCCTTAGGGATGGATGTGGTGGCAGAGGGGGTAGAGACAGCATTCACATCCCAACAACTCCAGCAACTGCAGTCGTTAGGGTGTGAATGCTGTTCATGGGGGGGCTTCAAGCCGTTTAGATGATGGCTTTGATACCCTGTTCGGCATGGGAAAAGTGGCTAAGGGATTCAAATGATGGTACGGAGAGGGTGGGATTCGAACCCACGGTCCTTTTGGGACATCCGATTTCAAGTCGGTATAGGTAATTCTGAAAGTCTTGTCTGGAAAGGCTTTCAGGCATTAGATTGAAAAAAGCCCAGGATTTGCCCAGAAACTTCGATGTTTTATAGAAGATTAGACCAAGCAAGTCATCCCTTCAACTTTTCAATCAAATCCTTCAAAGATTTGCCCTGCAAGGGTTAGGCAGTGTTGAAACGCTTTCTAAATCTTTCAATAGGCTTTCAACACTCACGGTCAAAATTAGGCACAGTCTGCAATCTCTATCTAGCTCGACTGTAGCCATTTACGCTGCATGGCAGAGTAGGTCGGACCAGGGTGCAATTCCGCTGGGACTGTTTGGACTGTTTCTATGTGCCCATATAGAGCGGCGTACCGCCGCCAAAGCATCGACAAAGGTCGGCAGTACCGCAATGTTGACCTTTTCCTTTGTGGACCCAGTCGTCACAAATAACGTTTAAAAACAGCGAAACCTCCCAGCAATGGGGGGGCGACTTATTGGAGCGACAGGATTTGAATCTGCGCCCCCCATACCCCACACTTCTGGGGCATCCATGCTTTTTATAGCGCTGGCCACTTTGCTTAGGACACCTAGGATCGCTCTGATCCCTAGCGCAGCAGCAACGTGACTCGCAGTCTTGTCCTAACCGGACTGGCGACTGCCATAACACTTGTGGCAGGTCAGTCACGGAACCAAAATCCACGACCCCAATCTTTCACTTTTGGCGACATGGGCGGCGAGTTTGGCTAGGGTTTTAGTGGAGGCAATGCCCACAGGAACCTGAATCCCGGTCCATTGCTTTACGGTGGCGCGGATGCGTTGACCGTATTCCGTTAAATCCTGCTGGGTAAACCCGTGTAGCCCCAGCAAGGCTTCATCAATGGAATATTGCTCTATCTCTGGGCTGAACGGTCACCGGGATGGATATCGGTGCTGGTTTTGACGGTGCTATCGACCCGCATGAAGAAGGTGGCGGCGGGGTTGTGAACCAGGCGGTGGTTGAGGTCGAGGCGTTGCTCGAAGGCATTGCAGGGAACTGGGAAGCCCATGGGTTGATTTCTATGCGATGGCAGTAAAATCGTGAATTGGCAAAAATGCCATGGACCCTAAGTAACTTCCATGACTACAGAATTGGAAGTATGGGCATGATCGTAAAAACATGTGCAATCTAACTCCAAAGCCAAACTCAGTAGGTTGATCGGATTAAACTGAGATATTTTTCCCAAAAGCCTTTATAGGAAAGGGGTTGTGAGAGTTAGCTCTCTTGTATATGGCTTGGCTCTTTTAGAGTGATCGGCTTAGTTATAGCGCCTATGGCCTATGCGTTAGCTCTTACTAAAATTTCAGTTTGTAGAAAAATGATAGGTTGCAGACAATATGGAAACCTATGCCCCACAGATTGCCGACCAGGCTAAGTTACTTGATATTGCCAGAGGGCAGTATCATCAGCTCGTGTTTTGGATTTCAGAGCGACAGTCGTCCGCTCATTGGCGAGAAATGGCGACGGATCTAGGGGGGCGCTATGTCAACCTGAATCTAGGGCTGAGTCAGGCACTCCTAGAAATTCCGAAGCGGCAGTGGCCCCATAAAGCCATGGGGCTGACCGATGCGATCGCCTTGTCGTCTGAAGTTCCCGTGACGCTGCTAGATCGCATTGAAATCCTGTTTGATCAGACCTTACGGCTAGATGTTTTGAAGAGTTTGCAGCAGGTGGCCCGTCGCCATTGCTTGCTGGTGGTGTGGCCAGGGGAGCGGGACGATCGCTACCTCACCTATGCGGAGCCCGGACATCCGGAGTATTGCCGCTATTCCCACAAAGACTTGCTGCTGTTCCCGACAACTCCCTAAGCTTCCCTGTCTTGATCTCTGCCCCAAACGCCCGACCGCTGAGAGCCCCCATGAAATACCGTGACCTGATCCAGTTTGACCCCATTGAAACCGTCGTCCAGCTCCGGGATGCAAACGAGCTGACCGAGGCGCAAAATCTGGTGAGTACCTACGTCATCTCAGAAGAGATGGGCGATCGCCTCATCAGCACGGTTTTTCCGAATTTGCAGTTTGAGGAGCCGAGCGATAACAAGGGGCTGTTGATTGTCGGCAACTACGGGACGGGGAAATCTCACTTGATGTCAGTACTGTCGGCCCTGGCGGAGCACGCCGACATGGTGTCGCTGGTACAGAACCCGACAGTGGCGGCAGCAGCGGGGGCGATCGCGGGCAAGTTTAAGGTGATTCGGACGGAGCTGGGCTCGACCACCATGGACTTTCGCGAGTTCGTGTGTTCGCAGCTAGAGGAATCGCTGTTTGAGATGGGCGTTTCCTACCAGTTTCCGGCACAGGATGAGATTCCAAATCACAAGGGCGCGTTTGGCAACTTGATGCAGGCGTTTCGGGAGGCATATCCCGATCAGGGTTTGCTGCTGGTGGTGGATGAGCTACTTGACTACCTCCGTACCCGTAAGGACCAGGAGTTGATTCTGGATCTCAACTTCCTGCGAGAGGTAGGGGAAGTCTGCAAAGACAGTCAGTTTCGGTTTGTGGCGGGTCTACAAGAAACGCTGTTTGACAATCCCCGGTTTAGCTTTGTGGCGGAAACCATGCGTCGGGTGAAGGACCGCTTTGAGCAGGTGCGAATTGCCCAGACCGATGTGAAGTTTGTGGTGGCTCAACGCTTGCTGAAGAAGACGGCGGAGCAGCAGCTCAAGGTAAGAGAGCACCTTACCCCGTTTGCGCGGTTCTACAGCAATTTAAATGAGCGGATGGATGACTATGTGAGTCTGTTTCCGATCCATCCGGACTATATCGACACCTTTGGGCGGATCTCCTTTGCTGAGAAGCGGGAGGTGCTGAAGTCCCTGTCGGGTGCGATGAAGCAGCGCCTGGATGAGGAGGTGCCGACAGAAAAGCCGGGACTGATCGCCTATGACAGTTACTGGAGCACGCTGAAGGATAATCCCTCGTTCCGGTCGGTGCCCGAAATTAAGTCAGTGGTGGACTGCTCTCAAGTGCTGGAATCTCGAATTCAGCAGGCGTTTACCCGTCCGGCCTACAAACCGATGGCGCTGCGGATCATTCATGGGCTGTCGGTACATCGGCTAACAACGGGAGATATTTATGCCCCCATTGGGGCCTCGCCGGAGGAATTGCGGGATGCGTTGGCCTTGTATGACCCAATGGTGGCCGAATTAGGAGGGGATTCGGCGGCGGATGACCTGCTCTCCCAAATCGAAACGGTGCTGCGGGAGATTCACAAAACGGTCAGCGGCCAGTTCATTTCATCGAATCCCGATAACCGTCAGTATTTCCTGGATCTGAAGAAGAGCGATGACTTTGACGCGCTGATTGAGAAGCGGGCGGAGAGCTTGGAATATGCCCAGCTCGATCGCTACTACTACAACGCCCTCAAAATCGCGCTGGAGTGCGAAGACCAGACCTACGTCACTGGGTACAACATCTGGCAGCACGACGACTTGGAATGGAAGGAACGGCGCACCACCCGTCGCGGCTATCTCTTTTTTGGCGCGCCCAATGAGCGGGCGACGGCGGTGCCTGAGCGGGATTTCTATCTATATTTCATCCAGCCCTACGAACCCCCCAGCTTTAAGGATGAGCACCTGACAGACGAGGTGTTCTTTAAGCTGGCGAAACCGGATAAGGAGTTTGATGACGCGCTAAAGCTGTATGCGGCAGCAATAGATTTAGCCTCGACGGCGTCAGGGCAGGCGCGAGCCGCCTACGACCAGAAAGCGGCAGAGTACTTGCGGGATGTGACCCGCTGGCTGCGGAATCGCCTCACAACGGCCTTTACCGTCACCTACCAGGGAGAGTCCAAACCCTTGCTGGAGTGGGTGAAGGGTAAGTCCTTTGGGATGGGCAGTCAGGCCAATACACGGGACATGGTGAACCTGGTCGGGGCGAGCTGCCTAGCTCAGCACTTTGAGCAGGATGCGCCGGAGTATCCAGTATTCTCGGTGCTGATGACGGAGAAAAACCGGGTGCAGGCGGTGGAAGCTTCCTTGCGAGCACTGCGAGGGGGCACCCGTACTCAACAAGCACTCTTAGTGCTGGATGCGCTGAGCTTGTTGGAGGGCGATCGCACCGA
>JAQCKL010000380.1 GCA_027592485.1 Cyanobacteriota bacterium | reverse complement strand
CATCGCATGGGCTAGATGACAATCACCGTCTACATTCTAGCTGTCACCCGTTAGGAAACCAGTGCCCTCGCAACATCACCTGACGCCTGGATGCGTTGACTTTCAGTGCAAATTCGTTGCACCTCTTGGCTTAAACGGTCAGCAGTGGCACGGCAGCTCTGGGCAGCTGCCTGGGTCGCTTGCTTCAGTTCTTCAAATAGCTTTTCTGATAAGCCTTCCACGCTTTGGAAGCAAAACCCTAATGGCAGTATTGTGCCCCAACCCTAGCATAGGAACTCTGGGGCAGATCATTGAGGTTATCCCCAGAGGAACATAGCAGTCGCCAGTCCGGTTAGGACAAGACTGGGAGCCCATTTGCTTCTGTGCTCAGGATTAGCGTGAGCCGAGGTGTCCTCAGTAAAGTGGCCAGCGCTATAGCAGGGCTCTCGCTGCCCGCTATGATGGGCCGATAGGATACTGAAGTGGGAGTGGTTGGGCAGGGCCTACACTGCTTCCACCGTTGTGTGGAGCTTGGGGAGAGACGATATGGATACGCTCGATCAACAGATTCAAACGCTGATCGATGGGACACCGCAGGAAGGGGGAACGGGAACTGCGATGGTGGCGATCGCCCCCGCCATTAAAACCATTGCTGAGCGCCTAAAGCACCTTGAATACTATGTTTTACAAACCTTAGATCAGGGCTGGGTGATGACCACCCTCAGCAATCGGCAACAGCCCAACACCCGCAAAAACATCATTTATGCCTATCCCACCCTGGCAGATGCGGCCAAAGGCCCCCAGTCCGTCAAGGACCCTCAACTGATGGCTATTCCCACTGCGGTCACCCATATCCTGTTTCAAATGCTGGCCCTGAAGAGTCTAGATAGCCTGATCTTTTTTGAGACCCCTGGCAATGTTGCCCAGGGTATTGAGGTGCGACGTCAAGAGTTCCAGGCGCTGTTGCAAGCCCACCTGCAGGAGTCCCAAGCGGTAGATCCCCATAGCAATATTGGCTAGTTTTGGCCTCAAAAAAGTCCCCCTACTTTTGCTGCTCAGCAAAAGTAGGGGGACTTTTTTTGAACGGGTAGCGTAGGGCTAGTACTCGACAGCGGAAGTCATTTAACCCTTGCGGTTTCTGGCCCCCCTGCCCCTGATGCCCCTTGCTGTCCGCCAGTGGAATTTATGCCATCAAGTACTAGTAGGCCGGACGGGCGTCAGGGCGATCGCCCCCGCGAGCCCGTTCTTTGGCTTTAGAGGCACTCTTCTTGAGGGCATCGAGACGCTTGATGAACTGATCGCGTTTCCGCTTCTTGGGGGTTTGCTCAATCAAGGTTTTGAGGGCACTGCCCAGGCTCTTGTAGGCGTTCGGTAAGGTGTAGCCAAAGCGAGTCGCGATAGCGATCGCCCGTTCATCCGCTTCAATTTCTTCAGACAGGGTCTTTTGAGGATTGTTACGGCGATAGAGTCGCCAGCCAGAAAACCCACACAAGCCGAGGGCTAAGACCAATAGCAGCCCATCTTGCACCCAAAGCTCTCCGATGGCTCCGCCAAGACCAATGGCTAACGCTGCCATTTCCCAACCATCCCGAGGAATGGTGTCGTTTTGAATGCGACCCACCTGGTGCCAAAACATCAAATTACGCTGGTCAAGGGCGAGACTTTCCCACTTGGCCAAGTCAATTTGCACCTCCACCTGGTCTTTACCTAATTCTTCGCAGGTAATCAGCGGCGGTGTCACATCCGTAGCCGCCTCAACAGTGACCCAACTCTGCAGCTCTGGCGGCAGCAGGCTCCGCAGGCGACGCAGTTCTCCCATATCGGCGCGAACGGTGGAGGTGGCGTAGGAGGTCATAGGGTCGAAGGGGTCAAAATAGATGAATTTAAGGGGTTCCGGCAGAAGCACCCAAGCTTCCTGAGCCGAAGTATTGACATTTTATCCTAAACCCTCAGCGGGGTTGGTTCGGATTGAACCAGGGACGGTTCTCCCCACGGATTCAGGGCGGTTGAGGATGCCTCTGTCCAGACGCGGGCCGTTTCGCCCTGGGTGACTAATTGGGCGATCGCGCCCTGCAAGAGGGCTTCCCCCTCTGCCACCGACTCGATTTGACAGAGGGCATCGCGCAACTCGGCAGCACCACTGAATCCCTTGGCATACCAGGTCATGTGCTTGCGAGCTTGGCAAATGCCCCGGTAGCCCTTGTACTCCGCAATTTGGCGAAGATGTTCTTGGGCACAGAGCAGGCGGTCAATCACCGTGGGGATCGGAGCCCGCTGGCCCGTTTTCAGAAAATAGTCGATTTCCCCCACCAAAAAGGGATAGCCCAGGGTGCCTCGGGAGCACATCACGCCATCGGCTCCGGTTTGTTCTAAACATTGGATGGCGGCATCCACCGAGACAATATCACCATTGGCAATCACCGGAATGGACAGGGCTGATTTAACCCGCGCAATCCAGTCCCAGCGGGCAGCGCCGGTATATCCCTGGGCGCGGGTGCGGCCATGGAGGGTGAGCATTTTGGCCCCGGCTCCTTCCATGTGTCGGGCAAATTCCACCGCATTAATGTGGTCATCGTCCCAGCCAATGCGGGTCTTTACCGACACGGGTACCGTCACCGCATTCACTACCGCCTTAACAATGGCCGTTGCTGTTTCTGGATCCTTCAGTAGGGAAGAGCCCCCGCCCTTACGGGTGATTTTATTGACCGGACAGCCCATGTTGAGGTCAATGGTATCGGCCCCCTCAGCCACTGCCCGTTGGGCGGCGGTCGCTAAGAAGTCAGGGCGACAATCAAAGAGCTGAATGCTGACTGGGTGCTCATCGGGGTCGACCTCCATAATTTGAGGCAGAGTATCGACGTGGCAGACCCCAGAGGCATGGACCATCTCGGTGTAGAGCATAGCGGTAGGGGCATAGCGCCGCACCAACCGCCGAAAAATTTTGTCGGTCACCCCCGATAGCGGTGACTGGAGCACGCGACTGTGGAGGGTTAACGAGCCAATGGCTAGGGGCTGGGCTAGGCGGAACTGTAAAGTTGACGATAACGTTTCCAACGGACAGATGCCTCTCTGCTTAATGCGCGTGGATCAATCAATTCAATTAACGGGACGCTGGCTTCAGGGTGCAGTGGGTCATCCACAATGGGGATACTGATCGCCCCTGGAGGCTAGGTTGTTGGGTTTTGACGTAAAGTTTCCTGGATTACGAGACCCACTGCGACAGTCGTAAACCGGTCAGCGCTGTTTTAATAGCCAATAGGTTTCCATTAACCCGCTCCCTTTGATGGCAATGGTGCCTCGCCGCTTAAAGCAAAACTGGGCTTTGAGTTGCTCATGTACCACTGGAGTGACCTGGATGTGGTCTGCCATACCCATACTTTCCATCCGGCTGGCAATATTGACCGTGTCTCCCCACAGATCATAGGCAAATTTGCGGCGACCAATCACCCCTGCCATCACTGGGCCAATGTGGATACCCACCCGCAGTTGAAATGGGGTGCCATCAGGTCGATGGAATTCGCCAATGGCCTGTCGCATATCCAGAGCCATGGCGGCGACCGCCTGTAGATGCTCGATATGCTTGGGAATCGTAGAAGCTTCATTTCCCTTATCACGACTCAGCCCCCCCGCCACCATATAGGCGTCACCGATGGTTTTAATCTTTTCGAGGCCGTAGTGCTCGGCCAAACGATCAAAGGTGGAAAAGACATTATTGAGCAGTTCCACCAGTTCCTTGGGGGTCATTTGCCGAGAGGCGGCGGTGAACTCCACCAGATCAGCAAATAGGACCGTAACATTGTCCAGGTCTTCCGCAATGGTGCGGACCCCGGATTTCAGACGCTGGGCAATTTGAAAGGGCAGGATATTGATGAGCAGCCGGTCAGCCTGTTTCCGCTGCTGCCGCAGTTCCATCTCCATGGACCGTCGTTCGGTAATGTCATGGACGATGCCCTCATAGTAAAGAAAATTGCCGTAGCTATCCTTGACCTTATGGAGGGTTTCACTCACCCAGATGCGGCTGCCGTCTTTTCGAAATATTTCTGACTCAGCTCCGGTGATATTGCCAAATTGCCGTAGATAGGCGACGAGTTCATCTCGACGTTTGGGTTGAACGTAGAGTTGCTTACCCACGTTGCTGATGGAGTCCAGTACGTCTTGGGGGGAGTCGTAGCCATAGATTTGAGCGAGGGCAGGATTAACCTGCAAGTAACGCCCGGCTTCGCTGGTTTGAAAAATGCCCTCTGTGGCGTTTTCAAAAATGCTGCGGTATTGGGCTTCTGTCTGACGGAGGGCCGCCTCAATTTGTGTGCGCTCTTTTACCTCATCCAGCAGCAGCGCATTTTGCTGGCGCAACTGTTGCCGTTGCTGAGATAGGTTGAGCTGATTACGAACTCGGGCCTGGAGTTCACCCCCATGGCAAGGCCAAGCAATATAGTCATTGCTCCCAGATTCAAAGGCTTTCACTGCTTCTGTGGCGTCGCCCTCGCCAACCATCATGATTGGAATATCTCGGGTGGTGGGCTCGGCTTTAAGATATTGGCACAGGGTAAAGCTATCCCCTGATTGGGGGGAAATGTCGATGAAGAGCAGCGAGATCGCGTCAGTCACCAAACGTTTGGGTAAGTCTGGATCTGGGTTGGTGACAGCAGCCTCATAACCGCGATCGCTCAGCAGTTGGGATAATGCGATCGCATTATCCCCATCAGCATGAACAATGAGGAGGGGATGGCCGGTCGGTTGATAATCAGTCGGTTGATAATCAGGATGATCAGAGGGCGCAGGCGGGGTCATGATGGTTTTGATCAGGAATCTCCATATCCCTTCCCTCCACAAACTCAAAGCGTGGTTTGGAGTTTGGAATAATCAAGATGGTAACGCCCCCTGTTCGCAATCGGTCTATGGACCGACATGTGGGTTGAGTGCTGGACCGATGGCAGTCCGATCACCCACCCCTTTCTACAGGGATGTAAGCCTTAATCCTGACAGCATTTTCAAATGGCTAACAAAATTCGCTTTGGCGTGGCCATCTCCGTCAGGGGTATTAGAGGATGTTTGAAAAGTCGGTCTTGAAGTAATAAAAGCTCTCAGGGTATAAGTTGCGACAAGTAA
>JAQCKL010000379.1 GCA_027592485.1 Cyanobacteriota bacterium | reverse complement strand
GGGCAGCCAGCGCAGAACTGCCGGGAGGCCCACCTGGGGCAGCAGTTGAGCCACGAGCCCCGGATGGTAAACCGTGGTTCTGAGCAGGGTTTTGGCGAGGGCCGAAAACTGCACCACGTCTTGCAGAAAGGGCTTGAGGGTGGGTTCCCCTAGGGCAGCCATATCCGCAAAAATCGTCCCTAGTAGGTGGTTAATCCGACCCGGATCAAGGGGTTGATCCACCCCGACTCGCATCGCCTGTTGGAACAACCAGGTCACCGAGAGGTTGGGCTGATAGGGCTGTAAACCCTGTAAATCCCCAGCGGTGAGGCAGTCTTGGCCCAGGGCCTCGTCAATGCCAGTGGTGAGCCGTCCCAGATGGCGGACCATGGAACCAAACCCGCCAAAGCTAAGGGGGGACTGACTGCCGCTGCTGTCTCCCACGGGCAGAATCCTTGCCCAGGGGTAACGGATTGGACTGTCCCGATAGCAGGGAAAAAAGCCAAACAGCGCCCGCTTCAAGGTCAGATCCTGGAGGCTAATGCCTTGGTATTCCGGCAGCAAACGCCAGTATTCGTCAAATAGGGTTTCGAGGCTGGGGCGATCGGGCTCCGCATCCACATAGGTAAACAAATAAGTCGTGCGACCCTCCCGAGCTGGGAAGGCTTCCCAAAAGTATTGGCACTGATTCTGGATGGGGGTGAAGGAGACCATCAGGTCACCGGTGGCATTGGCGGCAAAGCCCTCGGCGCAAGTGCCCACCACCAAGCAGACCCCATCGGGTTTTTGGCCCTGGCGCACCTGCTGCACCAAGGGCGAAAAGTGGCCCATGGCATCCACAAACAGACGACTGTTCAGCACCTGTGTGCCCGCGTGAACCGTGACCCCTTGGTGATGAACCGTGGCGTGATCAAAGGGCGTTTGCTCTAGCAGAGTACCGCCCGCTTGGATAAAATGCTGCTTCAGGGTTTCCAGCAAGTAAACCGGATCGATCCCCACATTTAAAATGTCTTTGACCCAGAGGGGATCGCTATTTCCAAACTGGATGCGGGCAGGGTTGTATTCGGTGGCGATCGCCGTTTCCAATTCCGCCTCAGTCAAGAGCCCTTGGGTGACCAGATGGGTGATCTCAGCCCGAGAAATATTCCACTCTTGATCCCGTCCCCGCAGGCTTCCCCGCTCTAACAGCGCCACCCGCCAGCCCTGTTGGACGAGGGCGACCCCCAGCAAAATCCCTAAGGTGCCGCCCCCGATCACCACATCCCAATCGGGTGGGCTACCGTCTTGATCAGCAACGGTGATCACCGTGGGCGTGGGCAGGGTGCCTTGACGATAGGCCTGCCACCGACCATCCACGGCTCGCAGTCCCGCCAAACTGGCCGGTAATGGGGCCAGCATTTGCTCAGTAGAAATCAGGGGGATTGCAGTCATGGCAGCGGCAGAATTCAGCAATTTGTTGGAGGTTAGGGGCGATCGCAACTCTATACGCTTTGGCAAGTGACGTTCTTGCAGAGCATCAGGGCGATCCTAGCTGTCCTCAGCCATGGGGCCAGCGCTATAGAGCGAAAAAGAGAGTTGTCTACCATTGCTCGTTTCCTGATTTACCGGGGTTGGCCTGTTAGATGAAAGCAGGCGGGGATCACTGGATACCGTGAAGGGTCATACCACCCTTGACCAACCCGTGCTCCTAAGCCATCCTGCCTAATACCTCGCGCTACCCCTGCCCCGCCAACCCTAGGATTTGTGCCATGGCTCAGCCAGATCGCAAGTTACCAAGAGATAACCCTTTCTGGACCTATCGCGACCCGATTACGGGGCGATGGTTGACAGTGATGACGGCCAGTCAGTGGCAACAGATGCCCAAGACTTGCCCCTTTGAGCCCAAGTTACGGCAGGCCAATGCCGCCCCCATTCCTTGTCCCACCCCTCCACAGGCTGAGGAGTTAGCGACAACCCCGCCCTTAAAACTATAAACTTTTGTTAAATGCTTTTGGGGAGGGACGATGGTGGCTTGGGAGCAAACCATTTGGCGACGGGGACTGGCGTTGATCTTGGCATTGGGCTTATGGGGCTGGGCTGCACCCGCGATCGCCCTCGGCGGCCCCCAACCAGCTCTCAACCAGCCCGCACCCCCATTTACGTTGCCTAGCAATGCTGGAGATGGGACGGTATCCCTGGAGGACTATCAGGGGCAATGGGTGGTCCTATATTTCTACCCCCAGGACTTTACATCTGGTTGCACCCTAGAGGCGAAGCGCTTTAAGCAGGATGCTGAAAAATACAGCGCTCGCAACGCTCAGATTTTAGGCGTGAGTACCGATGATGTCGCCTCCCATGAAAGCTTCTGCGAATCAGAAGGTCTGGCCTTTCCGCTGTTGTCTGATCCCAAGGGTCAGGTGATTCGGTCCTATGGATCCTGGCTCAGCGGCAGAGCCCTACGCCACACCTACGTGATCGATCCCGACGGGATTTTGCGGGCAACCTTCCTAGGGGTACGCCCCGCCATTCACAGCCAAGAGGTGTTGGCGACCTTAGATGAGCTGCAAGCTTAGTGGTTTGCGGCTAAATAACATCCCGGTCATCATGCCGACTTGTGGTAGGGGTTTGGCATGCCAAACCCCTACGATCGGTACGCTATTTGATTGCAACTCCCTTAGGCAAGCGCCTAAGAGCATATGCAGAATCGATAGCGTCATCTCGATCAAGTAATCGACTAACAAGCACATCGCTATAAACACTCTTTGACTACCTGCTTTGCCAACCCATTACGAATAGGTTGATAGACCCAATGGTGGAATTTCTCGGCATTCTCCAGATTGTTTTCCATCGGCGACTGACATTTCTTGATGGCAGTCTCCCCATCGCCAGTAGAGCCGTTTAGCGCAAATATGGCGCAGCAAAGTGCCTGAGCAGCATGGGCATTGATGTATAACAACCATAGGTTTTTTATGACGCCTAAAGCGGTTTTTAAAATCTTGACTTGACAACAAATTTTTTGATGCCTTCCTGGATAAAACGATGGAATCAAGCATTAATTTTCTTGCCTGACACCTAAGGGGGGAACGGCTAAATAACATACCGATCATCTTGCCAACTTGCGGTAGGGGTTTGGCAATGTCAAACTCCCACGATCGGTACGCTATGTTCCAGCAACCCCCTAACTCAATGTGAGGGGTGGCTTATTTTTTGATGGATGCTAGCCTTGTTTTTCTGATGCTTAAGGATTGCTTTGCTGCCTACATAACCTTGCGCCCCGTTAATAGGTTGTATATGACAGCAATGAGCGCCAAGACTAGAAGTAGGTGAATAAGACCGCCACCAATATTGATGGAAAATCCTAACACCCATAGAATTAGCAGAATGACCGCTAAAGTCCAGACCAGATTTGCCATGATAGTCTCCTTTTTGATGAATAGAACTGTCCCCACATCAGACTTTTAGGGTTTACAGTCGTTGATAAAAAATGAATCGGGTTAATGAAACCAGGAAATAGCTTAAGAGCGCATATGCGAAAATTGCGATCGCAATATTTAGATCAAATATATTTGCACCCTCAGCTGAAGTCGGGCTAATAAACAACGTAGAAAATGGAGCGATCAAGGGCTCAGACAAACGATAGATCAGCTGTGCGAACCAATTTTCGATGTTAGCGCCGAACAAACGCAGGAAAAATCGCATCACCAGCAGCACTTGCACGATGCCTGCTAGCCAGAGAATACTGTTGGTAATCCAGACAAAGGTACTGCCTCGCTTGGCTTTATTGAGGCGCTTTTCTTCTTGATCTAGGCGGAAGGCTTCTTCTTCGCGTTGCAATTCTTGTCGCCGCTGAAGATTGCTGGCATCATTGGGGCCGGAGTTCATTTTTTAGACCTCAAAGTTTGGTTTTTCCCTGATGAGCAGCCTTGGCGATGATTTTCGCTTTGGATGTCTGAGTAAGCGCCTTCTGGACGAATAAGTAGCTGGACCTAAATAAACGTCGTCCTGGATCGCTGAAGGCATTGATATGCCGTTCCTCGTAGGGCTGATTAAATAGGGCGACCTACTTAATCAGCCCTAGAGGTAACGATGTACAGGCCATTGCCTCTAGGAAAATAATTAACTAGTCAATTATTTCCTTGGCTTTGTCTTTTACATCTTCGACCTTTTGACGAACTTTGGCTTCTTCTTGCTTGGCTTTACCCTTGACTTGCGCCTCGTGATTGTCGGTCACATCACCTACGGCTTCTTGGACTTTGCCCTCAATATTTTTGGCAGTGGCCTTAGCTCTATCTTGTAAACTCATGACTGGTATCCTTAATTCTGAATTTAGATTGGGGAACGATTCTCTGGAGTCAGATTGGTTAAGTCTTTACTCTGAATTCAGTGTCACTGGTAGAGGTTTTATTTCCTGTATGAATTGATGGAATATGATGCAAAACTTTGGAGACATAGAATTATGTTATGTTTCACCATTGCCTGGAAAGGGAATGCGTAGATTTTGGGTGTAGTCAGGATCTTGAGTGCCACAGATGTGATCCCAAAAGGTGAAATAGAGTCCGTAATGCTCGGTGTATTTAAGGTGGTGAATGGAATGATGGGCTGGCCCAATCAGCCACCGGCCTAGCCAATGGTGGGGAAATAAAGCGGGCAGGCGATCGAGCCCCAAATGGTTTAACACAGCCCACATTGTCATCGTGGTTAGTACGGCAATTAGGGTGATGAAATGCAGCGGAATCATCACAACAATACCGACCAGAAACAGAGATTGGACGATCGCCTCTAGCGGGTCAAAGGCAAATGAGGTCCAGGGGGTGGGATGGCGCGATCGGTGATGGCCCTGATGAAACCAGGGAAAGAGTTTGGGGCGATGAAATAATCGATGGGTGAAGTAGAAATAAGTATCTTGCAGCACTAACACGCCACCGTAGCTCACTCCCAAATACCACAGCCCATACTGCTGGGGATCACTGTATAAGCGGGTCATGCCCGCCATATATCCAGAGAAAATCAACGCGGCAGCTAGGGCAAACACCCCAGCGGAGAGCACCGATAGCCTGATGTCCTGGCGACTGGAGTTTAGACTAGCAAGCTAAAAAAAGGCGTTCCCAAAGCAAGTCAGGAGCGCCTCAAGGCA
>JAQCKL010000378.1 GCA_027592485.1 Cyanobacteriota bacterium | reverse complement strand
CAGCCCGTCGTCACTCCCCATGTGGGGCGGGTGGAGTTGTTTAAGCTTTCCGGTCACTGGCAGAAATATAAAGACGATCTGTTCCCGATGATGGGGGAGTCGGAGGAAGAGGGGTTTGTACTGAAGGCGATGAACTGCCCCTTCCATATCCAAATCTATAAGTCCACCCTGCGCTCCTATCGGGATCTGCCCCTGCGTTTTGCGGAGTTTGGCACGGTCTATCGCTATGAGCAATCGGGGGAACTGGGGGGGCTAACCCGAGTGCGAGGGTTCACCCAAGATGATGCCCATCTGTTTGTCACCCCAGAGCAGCTAGACGACGAGTTTCTGAAGGTGGTGGATCTGATCCAGTCGGTGCTGAAAACCCTGAAGCTAGATGGTGCCTTTCAGGCTCGGCTCAGCTTCCGTGATCCTGACTCTGACAAGTACATTGGCTCCGATGAGGCTTGGGAAAAGGCTCAAAATGCCATTCGCAATGCCGTGGAAACCCTGGGAATGAAACACTTTGAGGGCATTGGCGAAGCGGCGTTCTATGGCCCCAAATTGGACTTTATTGTCCGGGATGCCCTCGATCGCGAATGGCAACTGGGTACGGTCCAAGTGGATTACACGCTGCCAGAGCGGTTCGACCTGGAGTATGTGGCGGAAGATGGCACCCGCCAGCGCCCCGTGATGATTCACCGAGCACCCTTTGGGTCCCTGGAACGATTGATTGGGATTTTGATTGAGCAATATGCGGGGGATTTCCCGATCTGGCTGGCCCCGGAGCAGATTCGGCTGTTGCCGGTCACGAGCGAGCAACTGGGATTTGCCCAGCAGGTGGCTGACCAAATGCTGGCCCAGAATATTCGGGTGGTGGTGGATACCAGCGGAGATCGCCTCGGCAAGCTCGTCCGCAATGCTGAGAAGGGCAAGATTCCGTTGATGGCGGTGGTGGGGGCGAAGGAGCAGGAGGCCAATGCCCTGAGCATTCGGACTCGGGCTGAGGGTGAGTTGGGATTGTTGTCAGTGGATGAGGTGACGGCGCGTTTGGTGAAGGCGATCGCAACCAAGGCCACATTTTAGGGCGATCGGCGCTACCCATAACCGCTTTTCAGCCCTACATTCGCGGCTGAGACGGAATCCCGATGGTTTAGCCTTCCGTCTCAAGCCAGGTCAGGGCCTCTGCGGCAGTGCGGACTTGGCCTTCGGCATGGGCTAATTCCACCGCTGCCAATAGCACCCCGATCCGGGGACCGGGTCTTAGGTTGAGGTGGGCCATGACATCGCGACCACTAACCAAGGGATGGGGGTGGGCAACGGGATCATGGGGGGTGAGGAAGCGATCGCCCAGGGCCAATAGCGGTTCCTGGGGATAGCCCAGGGCACAGGCCAGGAGTGCCAGCCCTACAAAACTGGGGCCGGTGATTTTGAACAGGTGGTATTGCTGGCGGCAGGAGAGTTCCCCCTCCGGGTGCGATCGCAGGTATTGCCAACCCCGCAAGATTGCTAGAACGGCTTGCTGTTCGGCTCGGCTGTATTTGAGACGTACCAATTCGGCTTCGGCGGCCACAACCGCCTCAGGGATCACCTGGCTGAGCTTAGCGGCCTTGAGCCAACTGCGGTGGCACCCCGGTGGCGTATGTTCCTTTAGCCAATCGGGAAACTGCTGGGCCAGGTCGGGGCACAGTTTCCCCAGGGTCTGGGCGGCGCGATCAATGGCACCTAAGCTTTGAATGTGCTGGGATTGGAGTTGGGGCAGCCAATCCTGAAGGAGGCCATCTTGCCAAGCCAACTGCAGCAAGTGGGTCCCCGCTGGCAGGCTCAGCAAGCAGTCCAATTCGCCCCGCACCCGCTCAGCCGCCATCCGCCCGAGGAGGGGAGAGAGCTGATGGATGGTTTTACGGGTCTGGCTGTCTAGGGCAAACCCCAGTTGAGCCGCCTGACGATAGGCTCGCAGCAACCGCAGGGGATCATCGGCCAGGTTATCGGGGGAGACCATGCGCAGCACCCGCCGTTGCAAATCGGCGTATCCCCTTAATGGATCAAAAATCTTTTCAGTGTGGGGATGATAGGCGATCGCATTGACGGTAAAGTCCCGCCGATGCAAATCTTCCGTGAGGGTATCCCCTACCTGTTGGGCAAAGTCTACCGTGGCCTGGTCAAAGACCACCCGCGCAATTTGATGGGTGGCATCCAGTACCACAAACCCAGCCCCGTGACGGCGGGCAATGGTGCGAGCGGTTTCGACAGCGGCCTCAGGTAAGACAAAGTCAAGGTCGAGATAGTCGGCAGTGCGACCCAGGAGGGCATCTCGGACGCTACCACCCACCAAATGAGCCGAAGGGGGCAATAGCGATAGGTCAAAGGGCCAAGCCTGAGGTGCCAGAGCAGCGGTCACGGATAGGGCCGTAGGGAAGGGAGATGAATCAAAGGGAGGTAAATCGGTCGAAACAGCGCGCAATGAACTTGTAAGGGAAACAACTCGGCCTGGAACGGGAGTCCGTTTCCAGAGCACAGCCTTTCATTTTGCAACATCATCTCCTTTGCCGACACACCTTCCCAATAAAGTTGCGTTAGATTAGCAAAAAATGAGCCAATTCACCGCTGAGAACCCTTGACCAGAGCGGGTGGTGTCTTCAATAAGGAGCAGCCATGTGCATTTGCATCAATTGCCACTATGTGGACCGTTGTACCACTTACCATGCGGTTGAGGGGCAACATCAACAACCCCACTTAACTCCAGAGCCCGATTTTGAGGCCACAGAACCCACTATCAATGTCAACATTCGCCAAGATGGCGAGATGATTGAAATGGAATGGGATGTGGTGGGTTGTGACAGCTTTTTAGAGGAAGCGGGTAAGTGGTCGAAGCTGCGTCCGGGTGAGTTGGTGCCGACGTAGGGGAGCCGGGGAGCCGGGGAGCCGGGGAGCCGGGGAGCCGGGGAGGCGAGGAGCCGAATTCTGTAAGGGCTAGGGAGCTAGGGGGCTAGGGGGCGATAGGAGCTAGGGGGCTGGAATTCTTGTTTCACATCAGATGACGCTCTGCTTAAATCCCCATTGTCCAGCCCCAGAGAATTCTGCACAGGCTCAGCGTTGTCAGGGCTGTGGGGCTAAGTTGGTGTTGGGCGATCGCTTCCGCCCCATCAAGCTCCTGGGCCAAGGGGGATTTGGGCGCACCGTCCTAGCTGAGGACTTGTCGGTGTCGCCGCCCCAGCCCTGTGTGATTAAGCAAAACTTGCGGGCTCAGGTGGATCGCGATCGCTTTTTCAAAGAAGCCGATCGCCTCACCCAGTTGGGTCACCATCCTCAGATTCCCAGGCTGATTGCGGTTCTGGAGTCCAGCCAAGGGCTCTGTCTGGTGCAGTCCTATGTGGCCGGTCAGACCCTGGCGCAGGTGGTGACGGATACCGGCCCCTGGCGGGAAGCCCAGGTGCGATCGCTGCTCGGTTCTCTGCTGCCGGTGTTGGCATTTATCCACGATCATCAGGTGATCCATCGGGACATTAAACCGGCCAATATCATTCTTTCGCGGTTACCTATAGGGGCGGAAACAGGTCCGGCGCAAACCCTTGCGCCCCTACAACGTTTGGGTGACGGGCGAGGGACTCTTCTGCCGGTGCTGGTAGATTTTGGGGCGGCCAAAGCCTTAGACAAAGCCACCTTAGAGAAAACCGGCACGGTGATTGGCAGTGCGGGCTATGCGGCCCCCGAGCAGGTGTTAGGTAAGGCGGTGTTTGCCAGTGATTTGTATGGACTGGGGGTGACTTGCCTGCATTTACTCACCCAGCAGCATCCCTTTGACCTCTATTCTGCGTTGGACGATCGCTGGGTTTGGCAACCCTATGCCCCCTATCCCGCCAGCGGATCGTTTACGCAAATTTTGGCCCGGTTAACGGCGCGATCGCTCCGCAGTCGCTACCCCACCGCCGCTGCCGCCCTGGCGGATCTCAACCCTGCCGGTCAGATGCCGGCCCTGTCTCTCGCGCCGCCCGTTAACAACTCTTGGCATTGCCGCCTGACCCAGCCCACCCCAAAACAGGTGGTGCAGGCGATCTCCCTGAGCCCCAACGGTCGCGCCTTGGCCACGGGCCACAGCGATGGCACGGTGCAATTGTGGGACAGTGCCACCGGTCAGGTGATTCACACCTGGGGGAAGCGCTTCGGTCCCCTCGGCAATGGTCACCAAGGCCGGGTGACGGCGGTGGCCTTTCACCCTGAGGGCGATTGCCTGTGGAGCGGTAGCCAGGATGGCACCCTGAAGCAATGGGATTTGGCCGATTATCGGCTCCGACAAACCCTGGATCAGGTCGGCTGGCCGATCACCGGCCTCAAAGTTACTGAGCAACAGCTGGTCACCGCCACCACCGATGGCCACATTCGCCTCTGGGGATTACCCCATCTGGCCCTCCAGGGAGATTGGGTGCGTCACCAAGGATCGGTCACGGCGCTGGCCCTGAGCCCCAATGGACGACGACTGGCCAGTACTGGCGATGACGGCACCCTGCGGCTTTGGGAATTCCCTTCGGGGCAGCTCCTGCACACTTGGACCCAACCTAAGGGCGATCGCGGCGCTGACCATCGCCTTTTGACGGTGGCGTTTTACCCCCAGGGTCCCTATCTGGTAACGGGGGATGCGGCGGGGGCGGTGACGGTATGGTCTTTGGAGAATCTGGAGCGCGCTTATATCCTCAGCCGTCATCAAGATGCGGTCACGGCGGTGGCCTGCTGGCCAGGGGGAGATGTCCTGGCCACGGGCAGTGCCGATGGGCAAATTCATTTGTGGCAGCTCGAAACTAAGCGCCGGATAGCCGTACTGAGCCACGACTGGGCGGTGAGTGCCTTGGCGTTTGATGACCAGAGACCAATTTTGGTGAGCAGCAGTGCCGATGAGACCTTACGGATATGGCAGGCTGAATCAGAGAGGCCAGAACCATAGGCATCTGAGCCGACCTTAAGCTGACCATCCTTGATGCTTTGAGGTTTAATTCTGCTTAGCAGTACTAGGCCAATGTCACCGGTTTTTGATTATAAATTTGGCGTTGCCTAATCAAGGGTAACTGCCAACGTTTCGTTTTTAGCTGGCGAGCCATTAGCTGCAATGGTAATGTTCAGTGATGACC
>JAQCKL010000377.1 GCA_027592485.1 Cyanobacteriota bacterium | reverse complement strand
ACGCTGATTTGATTACCACCGAGGTTGAGCGATTGCAGGGCTGGGCACTGGGCGATCGCATCGGGAATAGCCGATAACTCAGAACGAACAGCAACTAGGGTTTCTAAATAGGGGAGCTGAGCCAACCAATCAGGCAGCACATCGAGGCAAATACCGCTGACATCTAGCTTCTGCAGGTTTTTCAAATCCTGCAGAAGCTAGATGGGCAACGTAGTGAAACCATTGCCAAACACCAGGGGGACCCACTTGTCTCCTAGGCGTTCTATGCCTTGAATTCCCTGGGGTCCTAACTCATCCTTGGCCCATCTCCCTAAAATCAGGGTCTCTAGCTGGGTCAACTGGCCAATCTCCGGCGGCAATGCCGTCAACCCCCGCCCCGACAAATCCAACTCCGTCCAGCCCTCAGCCGCCGCCTGCTCAATCAGCGCCAACACCTGATCCTGCGCCATCCCCATCCCCAGCAATTTCGCCCCATCCTAGCCCATACCCATACTGACCTGAGCCAGCTTTTGCCATAGCCTGATCGCTTGACGAGATCCGCTCCGCCTCATTAAAATGAACTCGTAACGACTACGACTTTAGCTCGACTCACCACAGCCGTCGTTTGTCCACAGCCCTTAACCGCATCTCAACGAGGTATCCCATGGTCAAGATTGTTGGTATCGCCGGTAGCCTCCGCCCCGCCTCCTATAGCCAGCAGGTATTGAAGCTGGCAGGCGATCGCCTCACCGCCCTCGGCGCAGACGTTACCCTCCTCGACCTGCGCGAACTAGACCTGCCCCTCTGCCACGGCGGCAAAGACTACCCCGATCACCCCGACGTCGATCGCCTCCGCCAAGCCTTCCTCGACGCCGACGGCTTCTTGCTCGTCACCCCCGAATACCATGGCAGCGTCAGCGGCGTCCTCAAAAACGCCCTCGACCTGATGAGCTTCGACCAGCTCGACGGTAAAGTTACCGCCATGATCAGCATTCTCGGCGGCCAATCCAATAACAACGCCCTGAATCATTTGCGTACGATCATGCGCTGGGTCCATGCCTGGGTGATTCCTGAGCAAGTAGCGATCGGCCCAGCCTGGAAAGCCTTTGATGACCAAGGCAAAATCCTAGACGAGAAACTCTCCCAGCGGTTGGATGGCCTAGTCCAAAGCCTCTACGACAACACCCGCAAACTGCGAGGGGTGGATTAAGACACCCTTGCCACTCTCTGCAAGTAGTGATACTGGGCGATCCCCCGCTGTCGCCGCCCCTACGCCCTGCGGGCAGGCTGCGCCAAAAAAAGGGGGGCTATCTCAACACCTGAATTGGGCTGCCCCCTTTTTCAAGGGGGGTTGGGGGGATCTAAACCCTGACAACTACTTACAAAGAACTTATGTATAACCGGCAGGGGAGAGGGGAGATGGTGAAAACTTTTGTCAGTCAACCAGGTAATCGTGACTTTCGGGATGACCCTGGGCATTCTAAAAAGTCATTTATAGATAGCCAGCCCATATCAATTTTGGGGATCTCGCTGCGTTCTTTGCACCCATCAGCGTTGGCCGTCTAGCTCGGGCTTCATCCGGTTTTGCCTGAATAATTGAGAACTATAAAATAGGATTTTAGAATGTCCTTTTGACAAAAGTACTGTTGCACCCCATCAAGGCGATCTCCTATGGCTTTGTCCTCGTATAAAAAATCACTGCTTGCTTTTGGCTCAGCGATTTACTTGATTACCCTCGCGTTCCTATCCCCCGCCCTCGCCAGGGAGCAAAATGAATTTCCAGGACGACGGGTAGGCGGTGGTAGTCGAGGAGAATGCGCTGTCGATGCCGATGCTTTTGTAGCTTTAAACCCAGCCAATCATTTAGGGATAACGCGCCAGGATCGTCCCCAACTGTACTTCTTCGTTGCGGAATCTACAGAGACTTATCAGGTCAGGCTCGAACTGTTTGAATCTGACGAAGATAATTTGATTGGTGAAATCCGCTATGAAACCACCCTGGCCGTGGGCGCAGAACAGGATCTCATTGAAATTCAGCTGCCTGAAGATATCTTGGAACCAGGTCTCTATTATCCGTGGCAATTTGTGGTCCTTTGTGATCCGGGAGATCCGTCTCGAAATATTGTTTTAGCAGGTTGGATTAGCCAAGACGCTACTGGGGAATGGGATGCGATCGCGCCAGGGTTATCGGTAGAAGAAAAACTGGCCCAAGCGCAGCTTTATCAAGCCTCTGGATTATGGCTGGATGCGATCGCCCTCTCAGTCGATTTAATCCAATCAGAGCCCAATCTAGAAGTGGTGCAAACGCAATGGTTGCAGCTACTCCGGGGGTTAGAATTAGACGACGTGCTCAATCACACATTAGCGATTCAAGTATTGGGCGATCGCCCCTAAGGAATTGAAGATTGCCTAGGGTGACAGCATTTTTAAGCCGGTTAAAATCGCTCTTGAGGCGAACCAACCGCTCGGGTGATTTGCCAATCCCGCCAATTTTCTGGGCGGCGATGCGGTCTATCGCCGTTGCCAGTACCCTGACGGTCGGCCTGGGCTTAGCGGTTCAACCGGTCGGGGGGCTAGAACTCCTCGAATTCGCTGTGTTCGACCAAGGGGTCCGACTGCGTTCAGATCAGCCTGAAGACCCCCGCTTGGTGGTGGTCCAAATCACAGAAGCCGATCTACGCCGCTATGGCTGGCCCATTTCCGATCAGATTCTGGCTGATGCCCTCAGCAAAATCCAGGCCAACCAACCCAGCGTGGTGGGTCTCGATCTATACCGAGATCTGCCCCATCCTCCTGGAGAGCAGGCTCTGGCGAGACAACTCCAAGCCGCCAACCTGATTGCGATTACCGATCACGGGGCGGGCATTCCGCCGCCCGCTGCCGTGGCCCCAGAGCGAGTGGGGTTTAACGACTTCACCTTCGATACGGATGGCATTTTGCGCCGTAATCTGCTCTTTGTCGCCAGTCCGGATCAGGTCAGTCCTGAGCAGGCCAGCCCCGAGCAGGGCTATTTTTCCTTTGCCTTGCGCACCAGCTTGGCCCATTTAGCCGATCGCGGCACCCAGTTTCGGTACGATGCCGATGCTTTGTTTTTAGGGGATGGGGTCACCCTGCCTCGATTGCAAAAAACCGATGGTGGCTATGACGCCGCCGATACCCGTGGCTACCAAATTTTGTTGGGGTATCGGCGGGGGGCCAATGCCGTTGCCCAGACGATTTCCCTGGGGGAACTGTTAGACCACCCTGGCCAACTGGACTGGATGGCTCAGAAAATTGTGCTCATCGGGACGGTTGCCCCCAGCCTCAAAGATTTTGTGCCAACCCCCTACAGCGCCGTCCAGCCAGGGTCGTTTCAGATGAAGGGGGTGATGGTTCACGCCCTGATGATCAGTCAACTCTTAGATTTGGCGGCGGGGAACCAAGGTCCCTTTCGATTTTTGCCCCCGTGGGCAGAGGTGCTCTGGCTGTGGGCATGGGCAGCGTTGGGAAGTGTATTGGTTTGGGTGGCAAAGCACCCCGTTGGCCTCGGGATAACGGGGGGGCTGAGTCTGCTCCTGATCGGTGCGAGTGGGTGGGTGCTGTTTACGGCTGCCATTTGGGTGCCGGTGGCGGGTCCGGCCCTGGGGTTGCTGGGGGCGATGGGGCTGACCATCGCGTATCGGTTGTTCTACCTGACATCTCGGGATCCCCTGACGGGCTGGCTCAATCAAGCCGCTTTGCTTCGTACCTTGCGGCGATCGCTCCACCGTCAACGACGGCCCGCCCAGCCCCCTCTGGGGCTATTGCTGCTGCATTTAAACCCCGCTCAGTGGCTCTATGAAGGCTTGAGCCCAGCCATCAGTGATGGAATTTTGCTGCAATTGACGGCGCGGCTACGGGCTCGATTGCCGCAGGGGGCGCGGCAGGGGGCGCGCCTGGCCCGCATTGGCAGAGATGAATTCGCGATCGCCCTCAGAACTGATTCCACCACCACCTTGACCGCCCTGGCTGACCAAATTCAAGCGGATTTGGCGGTGCCCCTGAGGGTGGCGCAGCAACTTGTCATCACCGAAGCCAGTATTGGCATTGCCTTGACCCAGCCCGATCAAGTCTATATTCCCGAAAATCTGTTGCGCGATGCCCACACCGCCATGTATCGCGCCAAAAGCCTGGGTAAGGCTCGCCACGAGGTGTTTGCCACTGGCAGGCTAGAGACGGAGGCCCAACGACTATTTCTGACCGGAGATTTACGGCGCGGTTTAGCAGAGCAAGAATTTGTGCTGTATTACCAACCCATCGTGGCCCTGAAAACCGGGCAAATTAGCGGTTTTGAATCCCTGATTCGCTGGCAACATCCCCAGCATGGCTTTATTCACCCCGCTCAATTCATCCCCCTCGCCGAAGAAACCGGTCTGATTGTGCCCCTAGGCTGGTGGATTTGCGAGCAAGCCTGCCAGCAGGCCAGTCAATGGAAAGCGCAGTTTCCGACGGTTGCTTTAGGGCTCAGTATCAATCTCTCCAGTCGCCAGTTTGAGCAGCCTAATTTGGTGGAACAACTGGCCGCGATCATCCAAAAAACCGGTATTGATGGGTTGATGGTTAAGCTGGAGATTACGGAAAGCATGGTGATGGGGGATGTCGAAGCGGCCATTGACTTAATGTTGCGAGTGCGATCCCTCGGCTGCCGCCTCAGCTTGGATGACTTTGGCACCGGCTACTCTTCCCTCAGTTACTTGCGACGATTCCCCATTGACACCCTCAAGATCGATCGGTCCTTTGTGAGAAATATGGGCGAAAGCTCAGAGGATCTGGAGATCGTGCGCACGGTGGTCAATCTTGCCCACACCTTAGGGATGGAGGTGATTGCTGAAGGGGTAGAAACCCCAGACGATGCGGATATTTTGCGATCGCTCGGCTGCGAGTTTGGCCAGGGGTACTTTTGGGCCAAGCCCCTGCCTGCCCAGGCCGCCACTGAGTTTTTACAGGGGCAACTGGATCCGTGAACTTTGCGTTCGATCGCTCCCCGCCCTCAATTTTTTGTGTTTACTGAACGGGATCCACCATGCCTGAAGGGCCTGAAACCAACATTCCGCAGGTTGCCAAAGAGTTAGGAAAGTGCATAGTAAGGCTCGATGTGTGAGCCGAGCA
>JAQCKL010000376.1 GCA_027592485.1 Cyanobacteriota bacterium | reverse complement strand
CCTCAGACCACCTGAGTTAACCACCTTTTGTCAAGTACAATTTATACAAAATAGCTGCGATTGCCCTGCAGCCAATATGAATGATTCTGCACAATGCACGACTCTTATCAATCAAGCAAATGATCGGATCTCAGAAATCGTAGAAGGGAAATGGTCGCAAGCCAATGTAAAAATTCAGATTGTATTTTGGCCAAAACGGCTCATAATACAAGTTGAAGAAAAAATCTCAGTTGGCAATGAGAAAAAAAGACTAACAACTAGCCTTGAAGATCGTAGTGATGGGTTGAGACAATTTATTGCATTAATTAACTTCTTGGAGTCTCAAAATGCTGACAATCCTGTCTTATTGATTGACGAGGCAGAAACCCATCTTCATTACGATGCTCAGGCTGATCTGATGCAAATCTTCGCTCGACAACCTTTTGTGTCGAAAATAATATATACCACCCATTCAGCAGGCTGTTTGCCAGAAGATATAGGTAATGGAATAAGAATTATTGTTCCAGACAGGAAAAAAGAAGATAGCACTATTGAAAATCACTTCTGGGCAGATCATACTCCTGGTTTTTCGTCCTTGCTTTTTCGCATGGGGGCTAGTGCATTAGCTTTTGTACCCATGAGAAAAGCAGTATTTGTTGAGGGTGCAACAGATATGATCTTATTGCCAACGATGTTTAGACAAGTAATCGAAAGAGCATATTTAGGATTTCAGATTGTTCCTGGCCTTTCAGAAGCTTCAAAAACAGGCTTAAGCTTATTGAGAAACGAGGCTCCCACAGTTGCATTCTTAGTAGACAATGATGAGGCGGGAAAAGAGATCAGGAATGATCTAGAAGAAACAGGTGTTTGTCCATCAACAATCTTCACTCTTCCAAATCAAAATCATTGTCTCGTGCTAGAGGACTATATTGAAGATGAGATCTATCTCAAAGCAATTAATGAAGAACTCCAGAACTGGACCTCTACCTCCCAATCTATTGGCACAGAAGATTTGCCAACTAACAATCGTCCATATGAGTTTAAACAATGGTGTAAAGCCCAGGGCATTGAACCGATAAGCAAAAGAGTTTTAGCTTATCGGTTATTGGACCTTGCAACCGTTCAAGAACATGGAATGCTTGTTAAGGCAGAATTCCAAGAAGCATTCAAAGAATTATACGAGTCAATTTCTGCAACACTGGAAATCTAAACCTAGTAAGGGTTTGAACTTTGTGACGCCGATTGTGGCTTTCTCTGACGCCCGAGTTTCCGTCCCCTCTGGGAAAATCCAGCATGTGTACGTGGTCAACAAAACGAGGCTGGTAGCCCTCTTGAAAGCGCTGGGATAGCAACGCTGCCCATGGACAGAACTAGGGTCGGACAACTTTGGGGGCGGAGGCTCCGCTTGCTGGCTGCCGCGATCCTCTGAAGCCCCCTACTGGGGCAACGCCTCCGGCCTAACCTGTAGGGTCTCAGTGCTGCCATTGCGGCGCACCTGCACAGGCAATGTCTCGCCAATGGTGCTACGTTCCACTTGTCGCTGCACCGATTGAGCGTCCGTCACAGCTGTGCCACCGACGGATTGCACCACATCCCCCGGTTGGAAACCGGCCTGAGCGGCGGGAGACCCTGGCACCACCTCGACCACTAGTACGCCCTCGGTTTCCTCCAGGTCCAACCCCAGTTGCTGGCTGATGGCATCCTGGTTTTGGGGCGTCAGCACGACCATGCGAATCCCCAGGTAGGGGTGGTCTACCCGACCAGTGGCGACCAGCTGATCGGCAATCCGATCCACAGAATTAATCGGGATGGCAAAGCCCAGTCCCTGTGCCCCTTGGATGATGGCGGTGTTCATGCCGATCACCTCGCCGTCCTGATTGAGCAACGGTCCCCCTGAGTTGCCGGGGTTAATGGCGGCGTCAGTCTGGATGAAGTCCACCCGCTTATCAGAGACGCCCACCTGACCGCTGGAGCGACCCGTCGCGCTGACGATGCCGACGGTGACGGTGTTATCGAGGCCGAGGGGATTGCCGATCGCGATCGCCCATTCTCCCGCCTGCAACTCATCCGAGTCACTGAGGTCTACCGTCGGCAGGTTGGTGGCCTCAATCTGCACCACCGCCACATCGGTTACGGGGTCACTGCCTACCACCTTCCCCTCAAACATGCGGCCATCCTTAAGGGTGACCTGCACCGTATCAGCCCCATCTACCACATGGGCATTGGTAATGATGCGACCATCTGCCTCGACAATGAAGCCGGAGCCGAGCCCCTGCTCCACCCGTTCAGAGGACTCGGGTAAATCGCCAAAGAATTGGCGGAACGCTGGGTTGCGAAATGCTTGGGGAATCTGGGTGGTCACCGTGCGACTGGCATCAATGCGCACCACTGCCGGCCCCACCTCTTGAACGATACTGGCCACAAAATTGGCGGGCGCAGGGGCAATCGCCCCAGAGTTTTGGGCATAGGGGGTAGCCGCTTGTGACACCGCGTTCTGTTGGAGCGCAGATCGCAATGGCAATGCCTGTAACGCGCCAGTACTGGCCGTGGCGATACCGGCTCCGAGCGCAATAAATACAAGAGAGCGACCGGTTTGGCCCCACTTTGCCAAGGGACCTTGGGGGGACGGGTTACGGTTGGCCATGGGTAAAACCTCCATTCAACAATCAAAACCGCAATCAGCGAGGATGGAATGACTGCATCCTAACTAGGGGTTATGACGTTTAGATGACAGGGAGGTTGTTCCTGTATGAAGAAATCGGCTTAGACCAGCGCCCCTGCTGTCGTCCCCTCAAAATGGTGGGATGTCCCTAGGGCGAAGCCCAGCACCACGATTTCACCTCAGTGGATTTGCGATCGCCGATCTACCCTGGCCCTCAAAGCCTGCCAAACCTAATGGGGGCAGGCCAGGACCAAAACTTTACCAGGACAGGTTTGATAGACCCTGGCTAAGCGGCATTGATGCCACCTCCAACACCTTCGGCAGTCAGTCGTACTTAAAGCGAAATTTCCGCTTGCGCTGCTTGTGCTTAGCCAACTCTTTGCGCTTCCGTTTTTCAATCGGTGTTTCAAAGTAGCGGTGCTTTTTCATGTCTGGGAAGATGCCTGCGTGGGAAACCTTGCGCTTAAACCGACGCAGTACGGATTCCATTTCCTCGTTTTCCCCAGGAATAATTTGGGCCATTTAAGTCCTTATCGATGAATGGGCAGAAAACCAAATGGGGCACCTCCATATAGAGATGCCCCACCTGGCATGCAAGATATTAAAGATGCAAGGTTTTATCGAAGCACAATAGTTTAGTAGCGACGGCCACCGCCGCCACCACCACCGCCACCGCGATTTTCACGGGGCTTGGCCTTGTTCACCTTCAGATCACGTCCCATCCACTCAGCGCCATCTAGAGCTTCAATGGCTGCTTCTTCTTCTGCATCGGTACCCATCTCAACAAAGGCAAACCCACGCATCCGACCGGTTTCCCGATCCGTAGGGAGTTGAACTCTTTTGATGGTGCCGTACTCTGAAAAAACCTGGGTCAGATCATCCTGCGTAGCTTCGTAGGATAGATTGCCGACGTAAATTGACATGAAAGTTCCCCAAAATCGGAAAAGTGTAGAGAGTTAGATTCGGAGAAACGCTTGAAAAACGAGTCGTGCAGGCCGAAAGTAAATCCTGACTAAGATTAGCACAAGACCCATAATCAGTAACCCACTATTTAGCGACCGATAATCAGCGGAGATGCTTTGCCCCGTAAGGCATAAGGCCATGTTGTCAAACAGGGGCATGGGGGAAGGATCGCAGCTGAGATGAAGCGACTATGGCGAGTTCCATAGCAGTCGCCAGTCCGGCTAGGACAAGACTGCGAACCAATTTGCTTATGCACAACAAACCATCAGGGCAATCCTAGGTGCCCTAAGCAAAGTAGCCAGCGCTATACTACGGCACCTCAAACCTACGAAGGCACGGATGCTCGGCCCCATTGTCGGTCTCCGATGAATTGGGTCAGGATTGGGATTGATGCGCCATGGCAGCTACCAGTCCAGTTAGGACAAAGCTGTGAGCCCGATCATTTGAAAGCTGGTGACAAGACTCGAACTTGCGACCGGCTGATTACAAATCAGCTGCTCTACCAACTGAGCTACACCAGCATTTAGGTAAACCAGTTTAGCAAAACCTGCCGCAAGAATCGTGGCAGGTTGATGATTGTGATTCCACTTCTGTGAAAGTGACTTAAGCCTTTTGGTTTTCCATGGCCCACCGAGCCAGCTCCGTACGGTTATGGAGCCCGGTCTTGCCCAGCATGTTGCTGACATGGCTTTCAATGGTGCGCTGGCTAACCTGTAGCTCTTCAGCAATTTCTCGGTTAGCCATGCCCCGCGCCACAAACTGCACCACCTTGAGCTCGGTGGGAGTCAGCTCCACATCAAGCGGAACATTGATGGTGGGGGTGGTCATGCCGCCTTGGGACTTTTGGCGGATCAATCGAGAGGCCTGCTTTAGGGATGACTCCACCTGAGCCACCAATTCTTCAGGCTCAAAGGGTTTCACCATGTAGACATCTGCGCCCATGTTGAGCCCTTTGACGCGATCTTGGCTCTGGCCCTTGGCGGACAGAAACAAGACTGGAATCCACTCCGTATCTGGATCACTACGAACGTTTTTGACAAAGGTGTGGCCATCCATCTCCGGCATCATCACATCACAGATGATCATGTCCGGTTTTTCGCCCTTAAGTACTTCCAGGGCCTCTCTACCATTCTCGGCGGTGGCCACCTGATAGCCTCGAAATTCCAGATAGTCTTTGACTAACAAAATCAAATTAGGGTCGTCGTCGATCAGCAACAGTGTTTTCTGATCACTTGCACTTGTCTCTTTCATGCTGACCTGCTTACCTCAAGCCCATTCTAAAATTTCGCTTCCATGAGAGTACCCACTGTTATTTCAGAGGATACGTCTAAATACGGAAAATAGCCGGTGTTCAGTTCACTTTGTATCAATATGGTTACAAGGTGTAGCCTTGGCTGGCATTGTGTTAGTGCATGCTTTCACGATTTTTGCGTGGCTAAGGTATAGCCGTCGCCACTTAGGTTAAGACGTTACCACCTTGAGAACGTGCTCCATCGCATCTCTTAAG
>JAQCKL010000375.1 GCA_027592485.1 Cyanobacteriota bacterium | reverse complement strand
ATGGCACTCACCGGAGATGGGAAATGCTTCTAGCTTATGTCTTAATGCAATTGGCGACTGCTATATATCTTCAGATTTTTGTATTTCGCCACCATCAAGGGGTTTCCACGCTCGCAGAGGTGTCTGAATATGTTTTTGAGCTGAGAGTTGTAACGTTTGCTTTCGGATGACGTGCAAGCTGGCAAGGCCGCAGATTATGTCAGCGCCAGGGCAGGGCCTGGGGTATCCGCTGTCTGGACCCTGGCTTTCGCCCGTTGGGGTTGCCCCCACAGCACCCGCTCCTGTTTGTAAATCACCATGCCAGGGCGAGCCCCCTTGGGCTTATACACATGGCGGGGTTCGGTATAGACCACCGGCACTTGGTCAGCTTGCTGGGCACGGCTGAAATAGGCGGCCAAATCAGCCACATATTGCAAATCGGCATCGCTAGGGGCTGTGCCTGCACTCAATCGCAGCAGCACATGGCTACCGGGGATTTCTTGGGTGTGGAACCAGAGGTCATAGTCGGTGGCGAGGTGGGAAACGATCTGGTCATTTTGATGGTTGTTGCGCCCTACCCACACCTCTAACCCGCTAGCGGTGTGGAATTTGCGTACCGCCACGCGCTCGGTGGTGGGACGGCTATGGGGGCGATAGGTGGGATCTTTGAGATAGCCCTGCTGGACCAGCTCGTCGCGAATGTCGAGCAGCGCCCTTAAATCGGCAGCATCGTCGTAGGGGGCGATTTGCTGGCGGGCGGCATCCACTTGTTCTAGGTAAGCGACCTCCCGCTGGACCTCCACCAGGAGGGGGGCGATCGCATTCCGGGATCGCTTCAGTTTTTGGTGGCGCTTGTAGAGTTGCTGAGCGGTTTGGATGGCGGTTTTATCCGGCTCTAGGGCCAGGGTAATCGGTGCGCCACTTTCAAAATCGGTCACGGTCATGGCTGTCAGCCCTGGCTGCCATTGGTGACTGTAGGTCATCAGCAAATCCGCCTGCTGGCGGTAGTGATCGGCCTGGGTGGCGTGATCGAGGCGATCGCAAAAATCATCGGCCTTACGGCGCAACTTGGTCAGGCGGCCCTTCAACACCTGCCCCAGTTGATGGTGGACGCGGTCAAATTCTTGCCGGTTAAAGGCATGGTCGTAGTAAGTCTGCAGCAGGGATTGTAGGGAGGGTTTCGCTAACGCAGGCTGGCCTATCACCGTGAACCCCGTCGCCGTGAGCTGGGGATGAAACTGGTCCTCGCCTAGGCACCGTAGCCACCGCTGCCACTGCTGGAATAAGCCCTGCCAATCGGTCTCGGTGAGGGTCGCCGTGGATTGGCTCGGGTCGAGGTTCGCCTGGTGAATCAAGTCCCGCACGAGGGCCGAGCTGAGGCCACAATAGGCTTTGATCAGCGCCGTCTTGAGCGGGTTGGGCACGAGGGCGACCCGCTCTTGCCACCGGTCTTGGCACTCATCCAGAGCGGGTCGGGGGCCGGTTAAGCTGGGGGGCAAACTGTATTGGGCTCCGGTCAGGATGGGACGCACGCTGGACTGGTGCTCACTCACCTGATGGGCGGCGGTCACAATCTGGTTCTGGTCATTTACCAAAATCACATTGCTGTACTTGCCCATGATTTCCACATAGAGATGCCACTGCACCGGATCCCCAGGGCGACGGGCAAAACACAGGTCGAGGGCGCGTTCCCAGGGGGCCACCGGCTCGATGCTGACCAGGGCTAGGCCGTTGAGCTGGTGCTTGAGTTGTTGGCTAAAGGTAAAGGTGTCGGGGACTTTGGGCGGGGCCGCACCCATGTGGAGGCGGGCCGCTTGGGGGTGCCAAGATATGGTCAGCCAATCCCGGCCTTTGAGGGTCCGCAACGCCATGCAAAGGGTGGTGCGATCGCGCTGCACCACCTGTTCACAGCGGGCGGGCAACCAACCCTGACGCAGCTCAGCACAGGTGGCCATGAGGGTGGTGACATCAACGGGCTGCATGGCGAACTATCTCTAAAGCAGTAGGGTAAGGCGCTCTCATCTCTAGCCTATTGTCGCAAACTGCGTCGAGGAATGACATTTCTGCCCCTGGGATAAGCTCCGGTAAGCCATTCAGGGGTAAGCGTTACCTTGTGAGGGTTGGGGGTTGTCGCTACGATGATGACGTTTCCTCGATAATCGAGAAACCCATGCGTGAGCCCCCTCACCCGTCGGCTTGACCGACGATGCCTGGGCTTAACTCACCCCCTGTAGCAGCAACGAATCGGGCTAGAGATATTCGAAACACTATGGCGCGAAGCCTAGGGACGCTGCTGTGGAAATGAAATTGATCAATATTGGCTTTGGCAATATTGTCTCGGCTCACCGAGTTGTGGCAATTGTCAGCCCCGAATCCGCCCCGATCAAACGCGTGATTGCTGATGCCCGAGAACATGCCAAATTAGTGGATGCGACCTACGGTCGCCGCACCCGGGCCGTGATCATTATGGATTCGGGTCATGTGATTTTATCCGCCATTCAACCCGAAACCGTGGCCCAGCGCTTTATCACCAGTAAAGATACGTCGGCCTCGTAACCTTCTGAAGGCAATCTCAGCCCGTATACAGCCTTGGTGGCAGCCGCCAGGCCGGTGAGGACAGGACTGCGATCCTGCACTCCGGATCATAAGCAAAGGGGCCAGCGCTATAAGGGCTCCGGATTACCGATGACAGGACGGGGAAGAAAGGATAGCAGCCAAAGGGTTGTCTACTGTTCCACGGGATCTGTCACTATGCGTTGGCATCAAAAAGCACGCCCCAATTCAGACTGGGAGCCCCAGCGAGACCATGTCAAAATCTGCCATGACCTGGCTGGCTCTACCTTTGCTTGGGAAATGAATCGGGCGCTGGAGCTCGCTTTGCTCAGAACCTTTTGTGTGCCCCGCATTTCTGCGATTCTGCATCTGTCTGGGGAGTTTCTCCACCATCCCCAAAAGCGCTATGACGACACTGGCTTGCTGATCAGCAACATCCTGAAATGGGGGTACGACAGTCCCCAAGGCCAGGCCGCGATCGCCCAAATGAATCGCATTCACAGTCAGTATGAGATCGCCAATGAAGACTTCCTCTATGTGCTCTCGGCCTCTTTGTGCGAGCCCGTGCGCTGGAATGAACGCTATGGTTGGCGGCCCTTTACCGAAACGGAAAAACAGGCATTGTTTTATTTTTGGCGCGCCGTGGGCGATCGCATGAACATTGATAATCTGCCCCCGACCTACAGCGCCTTTGCACAATTTAAGGCCACCTACGAGGCGGCATTATTTCGCTATAGCCCCGATAACGCTGCCATTGGCAAAGCGGTCATCACCCTGATGCAGAGTTGGTTTCCAGCGACGGTATCCCCCTGGGTGCCTAAGATTGCCAATGTCCTGATTGATGACCCCATGCGTATGGCCCTGGGTTGGGCCGCCCCCAATCCCCTGTTGGTCACTGGGGTCGAACAGGGTTTGCGGCTACGACGCTGGGGGGTGCGGTGGTTGGCCGGACAGCGCCAGCCTGAATTCTTTGCTGATCGCCCCACCCTCAGCTATCCCCAGGGCTATGCCATTGAGCAGTTAGGGCCGGTGGCCTCTACGGTTGAGTCACCCCCATCGCGCTGCCCCTTTTTGCGCATGCGGCAGTTATTGAAGGTGTGATAGCCGTGTGGATCACGGCTCGGTGATCCCGATGCTCTTTACAATGGGGACGATGCCAACGTTGTTTTCCTATTGCGATCGCTATGTCTGCCTCTTCTGCGGCTCGTCCTGCCTCCATCGATAAGCTGGTCCAGCGTTTCCAACGGGTCTCAGATCCTAAGCGTCGCTATGAGCAACTGCTGTGGTTTGCCAAAAAGCTCGATCCCTTCCCTGAGGATGCAAAGACCGCCGAGAACAAGGTGTCTGGCTGTGTCTCCCAGGTCTATGTGATCGCCCATGTCGAGGACGGCGGTGTGGTGTTTCAGGGGGATTCCGATGCCCAAATCACCAAGGGGCTGGTCGCCCTGTTGATTGCGGCCCTCAATGGCTTGACGCCCGACGCGGTGGTGAATTTATCCCCGGATTTTATTAAGGACACCCAACTGGACGTGAGCCTCACCCCGTCCCGCGCCAATGGGTTCTACAACATTTTTAAGACCATGCAGCAGAAGGCCCTGGCGTTGATGCCGGAGGCGTAGGGCAAGCAAGGCCGAGGGAACTCATGTCTCAGGAGGCTTAAGCGCTAAAGGGGCTGGGGAGCAAGGGGGGCGGCAACAGCGGGGATCACCCCTACCCTTTAGCTTTTCATGTCTCCCGGTTTGACGGGACGTAAGGTTGCCGGGACGGCCCAGCTCAAGGTCAGCGCCCGCAGGGCCATGAATATCACCATGGCCGCCCAGAGCCAGTGGGGAGACTGTAATTGATGGGCGATCAGGGCCAGGGGTAAAAAGCCCCCGATCGCCGCAATCAGGGTTGAGCTGCGCAACCGCTGCCCGGCGGTGAGTCCCAAAAAGTAGCCATCCAGCAAAAAGGCGATCGCCCCAAATCCCAAAATGGGCACCAGCCAAATCGCATACTGACCCACCGGGGTCAAAATCGCGTCGTGGTCGGTCATGAGGCCAAACAGCGATCGCGGCCATAGGGCAAACACGCCCCCAAAGGCCAGCCCCAAAATCACCGCCATGGTGCCGCCCCACAGCACCAGCCAGCGCAAGGGTTCGCGTTGCCCCGCCCCATAAAACTGGCCTGCAATGCTTTCCGTGGCAAAGGCAATGCCATCAATAAAATAGGCTGCCAAGGTAAACACCTGCAGGATCAGCGTATTTGCCCCCAACACTTCAGTCCCTAGGGCCGCACTCCAATGGGTAAACAGGGCAAAGCAAAGTACGAGGGCAAAGGTGCGGATCAAAATATCGCGGTTGAGGCGAAAAATCGTCGCGATCGCCGCCGGTTGCCACAGGGCCGATCGCCCCTGCAAAATCTGAGTAAACATCCCCGCTCGCCAGAGATAGCCCAGCCCCACGCCCAGCATGAGCCCTTGGCTCAACGCCGTTGCCGCCCCCGCCCCTGCACTGGCCCAACCCCATTGGCGAATGAAAACATAGTCCAGCAGGATATTGCTGCCATTGCCCACTACCGCCAGCACCAGGACCCGTCGCC
>JAQCKL010000374.1 GCA_027592485.1 Cyanobacteriota bacterium | reverse complement strand
ACCGGCCAATCGGGAAGGCTTGATCATTGCCTCTGTTTTGGTAATTATCGCCATCTTTGGCAAGGTGGTCACCGGCTTCGTCATTTTTGGCCAACCCCAGCTCAATCGCCTAGCCATTGGGGTGGGTATGATTCCCCGAGGCGAAGTGGGTCTCGTCTTTGCTGGGGTCGGTTCCGCCAGTGGGGTCCTCTCGGAGTCCCTCGAAGCGGCCATTATTGTGATGGTGATTGTGACCACCTTCGTCGCGCCGCCCTTACTGCGGGTAGTCTTTAAAGAGTCGGAGGATGATGGCTCCGTAGGTGAGCTGGAACCAGAGACCTAATTGAGATCTGGCGAGATTACCCCGACCTCGGGGGGCTAGGGTGCTAGGAATTCAGTGCGATCGCTATTGCAATGCTTGTAAAGCGCTCTAAACTCTTAACAACAAACTGATACATTCCCGCTTTAGGTGATCATTTATGGTTGTCCATTCTGGGTTGACCCATGTGCCTGCTCGCCAGGCCCCCATCGGCATTTTTGATAGCGGTGTGGGCGGCCTGACCGTCTTGAGGGAATTAGAGCGCCAGCTTCCCCAAGAATCAGCCTTGTATTTTGGCGATACGGCCCGGTTACCCTATGGCGATCGCTCCCCCGAGGAAATCCTCGCCTTTGGCAGAGAAATCATCGCTTGGATGATGGACCAAGGGGTAAAGATGGTACTGATGGCCTGCAACACCAGCTCTGCCCTGGTGCTAGAGCAAGTCCAACAGGAATTTTCAGTGCCTATTTTGGGCCTGATTTGCCCAGGGGCACGGGCGGCGGCCCAAGCTGGGCAACGGGTTGGGGTGATTGCCACCGCCGCCACGGTAGCCAGCGACGCGTACCGCCAGGCTATTTTAGAGGTCGATGCCAAGACCCAGGTGTGGCAAGTGGCCTGCCCCGAGTTTGTCCCTTTGATTGAGCAAAATCGCCTGCAAGACCATCACACCCGTGAGGTGGCTGCCCGCTATCTGCGTCCGTTACTGGCCGCTGACATTGATACCTTAGTCTACGGCTGTACCCATTACCCCTACTTGGAACCGATTTTTCAGACCCTACTCCCCAATACGGTGCAGCGGATCGACCCAGCCGTTTCCCTGGTGGCTGCCGCCGCCCAAGAGCTGGAAATGCTCGACCTCAAGGATATGAGCCCCCAACAGCCCCCCCGATTCTTCGTCAGCGGTTCCCCCAGTCAATTTGCCCAACGCTCCATGGGCTGGCTCGGCTATCGCCCTCGGGTCCAAAAGGTGGCCATGACCGCAGCAATGGCGCTCCCCTCCGCTTCCCATTACCCCTTAGCCTAGGGCGCTGATACGGGAAGGGGGCCAATAAATCTTGTAGGCCCGGCCAAGGATCAGATCTGCAGCCAAAAAGCCCCAGACGTGGGAGTCACTACTGGCATTGCGGTTATCTCCCAATACAAAGAACTGATCGGCAGGAATGAGGCTCGGCCCCCACTCATAGTTGGGGGCAGCGGCGATGTAGGGCTCCGTCAGCGGTTGCTGGTTGACCCAAACCTGACCATTGCTGATTTGTAAGGTTTGTCCCGGCAGGGCAATCACCCGTTTGACCATGAGCGTGCCCGCGTCAATGTCCCCCACGTTCTGGGCCGCAGTCGGAGCCTCAAACACCACCACATCTCCGAGCTGAGGCACATAGTTGGCCTGATGACGCACAAACAGGCGATCGTTGATCTGCAATGTCGGCACCATGGAGCGGCTGGGGACAATGCATTGCTCAACGGTTTGGTTGACCCAGGCGGGAATGGACCCGACGGTCAGCCGCAGCACCAGCATCCCCACCACGACCAGCCAAATCAGCGGATGGCTGCGCTGGCGGTTGGTCAACGCCATGTGATAGCCGTGATAGCACCCAAAGGCCCAGATCACCACGGGGATGGGGAGTAGGGTGGGATAACTCTGGGTGAGTAGGGCACTGACAATGCCGAGGAGCAGCAAGATACTGCCAATACCCACCCGCTGTAGATAAAGATGACCCAGCCCTGGTAAAACTTGGGAGAGAAACGCGGTATACCAAGGATCGTAGGATTTAAGAGGGGTTGGTTTAGAAACCGACAGAGCACTGGCAGCATTTGTGCCATAGCCCCGCAGGGCGTCCACAATGCTCCAGCCGTAAAGGATGAGGAGGCTGGCGATCGCCCACAGCCCCTGCACGGTATTGCCATCGGCGGAAAAGATCGACCAGATCAGAAAGCTGACCAGGCTACCGGTCGCGATCGCCATCGCGCTCCCCTTCACCAGTTGCCCCCGATAGAGTTGCCCCAAACCTGGAAACACTAAGGAACAGTTTGCGGCTAACCAAGGGTGTGGATAGCGGGGTTGAGTCGCGACTCTCATTTCAGGGTTGCTGCCAACGGAACGATAAGGCAGTTTATCGGTAAAACCATTTATGCCAACATTATTGAGGACATCCTCAACAATGTTGGCATATAGCGCTGGCCCCTTGGCTTAGGGCACCTCGGAGCGCTCTAATCCTTAGGACAAGACTGCACTTCAAGTTGCTTCTGAAACAAGGATCAGAGCACTTCTAGATGTCTTAATGCAATTGGCGACGGCTATATAAATGGCAGATACCGATTGCACCCAAGATATTTGGCTGAATTGCAGGCAAAGATGTTGCCGGTGGTATTGATATCGACCAACTGCGTCGCAAGAACCTCGACAAGGATAATCACATTTACCCGTGATCATGTGTATTGAGAATGGCCAGGATGTTCAGGGGCCTAATTGGGCTTCCTCCCCACCAGCAGCGCCATTTCGAGCCACTTCCAATAGCAGTCCACATCGATGAAGCCCAACTCACGGAACCACTGCAACTGGGTTTCCATAGATAAAAGCTGGTTAGCAGGGTCGTCGTCGTCTAGGGTATAGCCGATCGCAGCTAAAAAGCGCTCATGTAACTCTGGGGTCGGTGAGGCCACATGCTCCAGATTGCAGAACATTCCCCCTGGCACTAACCGTGCAAATACTTCGCTGTAGAGGCTGTGCTTACGGTTATCGTCCAGATGGTGGATGGCAAAACTGGAGACGATCGCATCGAAGGTCCCTAGCTCTGGCAAGGGCTGAGACAAGTCATGGGCCACCACCGTTACCCTTGTGTCTCCAGCAAACCGATCCCGCGCTGCCGTCAGCATGGTTTCCGAGAAATCGATGGCAATACCCTGAGTTTGGGGGCGATCGCACTTCAGCAGGGCCATCAAGCGCCCATCACCAGTGCCCAAATCCAAAATGCGTCGTACGGTCAGGGGGACCTGTGCGAGCAGGGCGGCTTCCCCCTCGGTGCGGTGGGGAATGGCATCGGCCCGAGCCAAATAGGCGAGGGCGTGGCTGGCGGTGGCCCAAGTGCTCATAATTACGGGTGGCAAACATCAGCCGCATCCTAGCGTTCCGTATGCAGCAGTGACAACGGGCTTCGCTATGCTGATGAAAGCCTATTATGGCAGCTGCCCATTATTTCACTATGCGTAATCTGCTGTGCCCTTGTGGCAGTCAGCACCCCCATACCCTCTGCTGCCAACCCTATGTGCAAGGACAGATTCATGCCCCCACGGCAGAAGCGCTGATGCGATCACGCTACACAGCGTACTGCCAAGGGAACATCGATTATTTGATCGCGACCCATCACCCCAGTCAGAGAAAACTGAGCGATCGCACCCACTTAGCCCACAGCATTCAACAGACCCATTGGCAGGGACTGACTGTTTTGGATACCCATAAAGGGCAGCCCCCTGACACAGAAGGAATGGTGGAGTTTGTGGCGGTTTACAACACGCCGATACCGGGGCAGCTCCATGAGCGATCCCGTTTTGTGAAGGAAAAGGGACACTGGTTTTACCTAAAGGGGGAGAGCTTGCCCCCGTTAACCCCAAACCGAAATCAGCCCTGTTGGTGTGGCAGTGGCAATAAGTTCAAACATTGCCACGGTGCAAATTAGCGCCTTCAAACAGACTGAGCAAAATGACATCACCCTCCCCAAAGCGCCTGATTCACGCCCTGGGCGACCTACCGAGCATGGCGAATGTCATGAATCCAGGTCAGTCCCAAGTGGTGTTGCAAAACGCTCAATAAAGCCTTGATTTGGATCGGTTTGGCCAAGAAGTCTTGGGCTCCTGCCCCTAGGCTCCTCTGTTTACTGGCCTCAGACACACTAGCCGAGGCAGCGATCACGATCACATCCTTTAATTGGGGCATCTGCCGCAGCCGACGAATCAGTTCCAGCCCATCCATACCCGGCATCAGCAAATCAGTGATGACCATGTCGGGCTCAAACATCTGGGCTCGGCTTAATCCAGCTTGGCCATTAGCGGCCTCGGCCATGTCGCAACCCAACGGTTCCAGCATATTGACCAAAACAGCCCGGTTGTCGGCATGATCATCGACAACTAAAATCCGGCGACGATCACCCTCAAAGCCTCGAACTGCCGGAGTTATACCTGGATCGTTCTGCTCAGCAGGGGCGAGGGTGGCTGCTAAAGGAGCCTTGGTTTGGGGTACCGCCACCTCCAAGCCAAAAATGCTCCCTTCCCCCAATCGACTCTGGGCGTTAAGGGTGCCCCCCATCATCGTGGCAATGTTGTGACTGATCGCTAAACCGAGACCGGTCCCCTCAGCCATGCGTTCTCGACTACCGACCTGCTCAAAGGGCAAAAAGATTCGCTTCAACTGCTCTGGGGCAATCCCAATACCGGTATCTTCCACCTGAAAACGCAACGTTACCTTGGGCAACTCAGTGGCTACCATGGCCACGGTAAAGATCACCTGTCCCTGGTCCGTGAATTTAATCGCGTTACCCAACACATTCAGCAGGATTTGCTTGAGTCGTTTAGCATCCACAAAAATCCCGGTCGGCAAAGGCAACTCTGGCTGATAGACAAACGCCACCCCTTTTTGCTCTGCCCGCACCCGACAGATATTGACAATAGTCTCTAGAAACGGAATCAACAGCACCTCAATCGGATTAAGCTCTAGCCGTTGAGCCTCAATCTTGGCAATATCTAAAACATCATTAATTAGGGCTTGCTGAAAAAGTATAGACTTCATGTCCGACAAGGGCTTCAGCCCTTTTAGGGCTTTAA
>JAQCKL010000373.1 GCA_027592485.1 Cyanobacteriota bacterium | reverse complement strand
ACGAAGGTATCCGGGCTTGGATGGCACCTGCTGACCAGCCCCATGAACAGTTTGTATTCCCCGAAGAGGTACTGCCCCGTGGTAACGCTCTCTAATTCCTACATGGCTGGGCGCGACCAAGAATCTACTGGGTTTGCCTGGTGGTCTGGTAACGCTCGTTTAATCAATCTGTCAGGCAAGCTGCTGGGTGCCCATGTGGCCCACGCTGGTTTGATTGTTTTCTGGGCCGGTGCCATGACCTTGTTTGAGGTTGCGCACTTTGTGCCTGAGAGGCCCTTGTATGAGCAAGGCTTCATTCTGCTTCCCCACCTCGCGACCCTCGGTTGGGGCGTTGGACCTGGTGGTGAAGTCATCGACACCTTTCCCTATTTCGTCGTCGGGGTTTTGCACCTCATTTCTTCTGCAGTTCTCGGCTTGGGTGGTGTGTACCACGCCCTTCGCGGTCCTGAGACGTTGGAAGAATACTCCAGCTTCTTCTCCCAAGACTGGAAAGATAAGAATCAGATGACCAACATCATTGGTTATCACCTGATTCTTTTGGGATGTGGGGCGTTGTTGCTAGTGTTTAAGGCGACCTTCTTTGGTGGCGTCTATGACACCTGGGCTCCCGGTGGTGGTGACGTCCGTGTCATCACCAACCCAACGCTCAACCCTGCTGTGATCTTCGGCTATCTAATCGGCTCTCCCTTTGGGGGCGACGGCTGGATTGTCGGTGTGAACAACATGGAAGACATCATCGGTGGTCACATTTGGGTCGGCCTCATCTGTATTGGTGGTGGTATCTGGCATATTTTGACCAAGCCTTTCGGCTGGGCTCGACGGGCGCTGATTTGGAATGGTGAAGCTTACCTGTCCTACAGCCTCGGTGCCCTATCCCTAATGGGTATTGTCGCCTCTTGCATGGTGTGGTTCAACAACACTGCTTACCCCAGCGAGTTCTTTGGTCCTACCAACGCTGAGGCCTCTCAGGCTCAGGCCATGACCTTCTTGGTGCGTGACCTACGCTTGGGTGCCAACATTGGTTCTGCCCAAGGCCCCACTGGTCTCGGTAAATATCTGATGCGCTCCCCCACCGGTGAGATCATCTTTGGTGGTGAAACCATGCGTTTCTGGGACTTCCAAGGTCCTTGGTTAGAGCCCTTGCGTGGACCCAACGGTCTAGATCTAGACAAGCTCAAGAACGATATTCAAGATTGGCAAGTGCGTCGTGCGGCTGAGTATATGACTCACGCCCCCAACGCCTCCATCAACTCTGTGGGTGGCATTATTACTGAGATCAACTCAGTGAACTTTGTCAATCCCCGTCAGTGGTTGTCGGCCTCTCACTTTATCCTTGGCTTCTTTTTCTTGGTGGGCCACTTGTGGCATGCGGGCCGTGCCCGTGCTGCTGGTGCTGGCTTCGAGAAGGGCATTGATCGTGAGTCCGAGCCTGTTCTAGCAATGACCGATCTCGACTAATTTTTGGCATAACCCAATTCCATTAAATTGAGTCGCTGATGAGGCCCCTGCACAACTGTGTAGGGGTCTCTTTTGATTGCCAATCAAAGTCACAGGCCACAAACTTTGCGTTGTCGTTGGAGATCCGCTTGGAGGTCAGAGGTGATGCCCATCTTGGCTCCTGTGGTTAAACGTTCCATTTCTCTGCGAAAGTGGGCTGCAACGATGGGGTTACGAATGATCAGCAAGTTCTCATCGTTATTGTGGTTGGCGGCAGCACTCCAGTTATGGGAGCCCACAATCACGGTGAGGTTATCGATGAGGGCAAATTTATGGTGGAGTTTATCACCGGGAGCCAGCATTGGTGTGCCTACGGTTGAGATACCTTGGGGCCAGGGATAGTTATTGGCTTCGAAACGACAACGGTGGTCTGGGGTAGCGACGCCGAGCAAATCGAGGGCTTCGCTGTAGCTGCGGTAAACAAAGTCCGGATCGACTAAGACAGATAGACGGACACCGGCTTGCGCCTGTGGTACCAGTCCATTAGCAATGCCTTGATCAGAAAAGACAAATAAGGCCAAGTCAATGCTCTGGCGGGCCTGGGCCAAGGTTTGGCTGATCAGTCCATTGGTACTTTGACGCCAGGGTTGCGTTTCGGATAGGGGGGAGAACTGGATAGTGACCTGGGAGCTTCCTAGGGTCAGGTTTTGGGGCGATCTCTGTGGTTTTTGTAGCCCAAATTGACTGTCCGGCTTCTGCCCAGGGCCATCACCCCACATCAGAGCAAATTCATCGGTAAAGGCCGTTGCAACCGCAGGGCTCTTGAGGACAATCAACGCGTTGGCGTTGCCTCGACTCTCAGGTTCTGAAAAATCCCCATGGACTCCGCTCAAAGACCAATTGGCTGACCCAGCTAAGACCAGTTGTTGATCAATCACCATGAATTTATGGTGCATCAGGCCACTACCCTTAGAGCCGTCGGCAGTATCGTCCAGCCAGGGAATGCCTGACAGTTGTAAAATTCGAATGGCATCACCGGTATCTAGCTCGGTTGCAGTGATTTTGCCATTATTGTCGGCATCGATCAGGCGTTGGCGCTCACTGTGCTTGTTGCTATCGCGCTCTTCGAGCTGGTCAAACCGAGCTGCATCCAAGGGCTGCCATACCCGGTTATATTGATTTTCGACAATGACCCGAACGGTAACCCCAGCATTAGCTTTAGCTTTGAGGGCGAGGGCAATCCTAGGCAAGTTGATTTCCTGTACAGCAACATCGATCTGGCTTTGGGCCTGATTGATCGCATCGATAATAATTTGTTCTAAATCATCCCCATGACGCTGGATGTGACGGTAAGGATCGGTATAGACGCTGGCTTGGGAGTGGTTGAAGTAAACCTGAATGTAGGGGTCCTGGGGTAGGGGTGACTGTAGCGGGGCAACGGCCTGATGGGAACGCCAACGATGGAAGCCCAGGGCCAGCAGTAGCCCTGCAGCTAGGATTAGCAACCACCGATCCCGCTGCTGTTGAAAGAATGGCACCATCTGACGGCTTCCTGACTAGAGCTTCATCCTATAACAAGGTGAAAGTTCAGGGTATTTCCGTTTTATTCAGAATTGGTTTGGTTAGCATGTATAGCGATCAGATACTCCCTATACCAATCAACACCAAGGAGTAATAACTGAGCTATCGCTAGGGTCAACTGCCGGATCACCCCTGGGTGAAATACCTCTGAACAGAGAACGGGGATCCTCATTCCTGGCGGCGCAAGTTGATGCCTATCTCCCGGAAACACCACATCAAGCGCGATCTCGAAGGACGCGGTCATCACCTTAGAGAGCAGAATCTCCTGATTGTGGGGTAGCCCAATATAGGAATAAAGACTGTACGCAATATTGATCTGCCGTCCCCAATCAGCGGCCCCTTTAACAGATTTACCCAGCCTTTCTATCAATTGATAGTTGTGGCTGTATTGCTTCGCCCACTTGGACAACCTAACATAATCCAGCCAACTTGTTGAGCCGTAATCGATCACTCCCCCCGTGCTGCTGTACTTTCGTGCCCATTTATGGATAACCATAGGGCAAGGTAAACCAGCAGAGTCTTTACTCTTATTCCAATAGCCGTAAAGCTTTTCTGCTTCGTAGATCTCCTCATTCAGAGCGATTACTTCATATCGCTCTAGGGGTTCAGCGGCATCAACACCTAAGGCATGGGCCACTTTTTCTATCCGCCCCCATACCCATTGCCCCATCTCTTCGCGACTTTGCCCCTTACTCTGAAACCACTTATGGAACGTGCCGCCACCACCTAGCGCTTGCTCTACCCTCAATGCACAGCACTTTGATGTTTTGTTGTCGTAATGGGAAAAGTGAGAGGTCCTCTCGAACCCTTCCTTAAAAAAGACACGATCCTCACAAACTGGACATCTCAGCAGATCATGCTCTCCCCACCAGCCCTGCTGTGCATCGACCAGCTGCCCGATCTGGGCAGACTTTTCTCTTGCCAACCCCCAGACATAATATGCATATTGCATGAAAAGCTATAGCCCTCTCAGTTAGGTTTCATCCTTCAAACCAACCTGCGGCGAACCAATTGCGGCTAGATGCGAGTTTGGCGGTCAGGTTTTGCATCAGGGACTGAGATCGCCCGTACCGTTTCCATCCAAAGCCGATCAGCGCCTGTTGCTCTAGGTAGGGATCCATACCAGGTAAGGGAGAAGGCATGGGCAAAGCTATCCAACGGTTATTTCCATTGTGTCAAAGCCCAGGCACACTAGACTTTCAATGAATGAGGTGCGACACTGGCGAAATTGTCTTACTATCTGACACCGATACCCTATTTCTAACGTCACCTCACTAAGCGCTTAAAGGGAGAATAATCAGATTGCGACTGAATTGGTTAGTGCCTGCGGGCCTAGGTGCAGCCAGCGCCCTGATGATTACGCTGCCAGCAGCGGCAGCCCAGCTCCAGTCTTGGTGGTTTGATGCCGACCAAAATCGACTGGTATTTACCACCGATAGTGCCGTTCAACCCAGAGCACAGTTAATTTTCAATCCCACCCGAGTTGTGATTGACTTGCCGGGGACTACCCTTGGCCGCCCAACCGCTAACCAACGGGTGGGCGGCGCGGTGCGCGAAGTGCGAGTGGGGCAGTTTGAGTCTCAAACCACTCGTCTCGTGATTGAGCTGAACCAGGGCTATACCGTTGATCCTCAGCAAGTCTCGGTGCGGGGCATCACCGCTAACCAGTGGATGGTGCAGTTGCCCACCCCCGAAAGACTGCCCGCTGACAGTGCTGGCCCGACTGCTAGTCCCAGCAGTGGCGGTTCGGCCAATAGCGTCACTGGGGAAAGGGTCGCCAATGCAGCCACCCAACTGGATGCCGTGCTGACCACCCCCGATGGCTTTTTTCTGCGAACTCGCGGTGAAGCCCCTGAAATCACCGTGGAGCGGCGGGGCGATCGCCCTGATAATCGCCAAATCCTGATTGACATTCAAAATAGCTCCATTTCTTTGCTGTTAAGGGCTAATGCCCTACCGATCAATCGCTACAGCATTAGCAAGTGGGAGGTGACTCAGCTTCCTCAAAACCCACCGGTCACTCGGTTAGCATTGACCTTGGCCCCGGAGAGCCCTGACTGGCAGGTCACCACCAGCAACCTGGGTGGGATTATTTTGGTGC
>JAQCKL010000372.1 GCA_027592485.1 Cyanobacteriota bacterium | reverse complement strand
GGCGGGCCTGTTGGAGCCGCCGCAGGTGCCGCCGCCGTGGCCCCTGTCGCTGACCGCTGAATGCTCCGTTTTGAGGGTCTGGGAGGGATAATATCCCCCGCCACCAAGGTTTCAGGAAAGGAACGGGGGACGTTGCCCAAGGGTTGAGCCTGGGGCAGCGGCGGCGCTGCTGCTGACTGGGGAGGCGCTGCTAGCGCTCCCGCCGTTTCCACCGCAGGGGCGCTAACCTCTAGAGAGGGTTGGCGTTGCAGAGCAGAACCCGCTGTTTTTGAAGGTTGCGGCGGCATGATGTCCCCCACCGATAGGGGGTCAAAGAAATCGGACGATTCTGTGATAGGAACATCAACGACCGCAGCGGGCTGGGGTTGGGAGATCCCCGCCACCCGACCGATCAGATCCACGCCCGCTGGGGAACGAGCCGATTCCAGCCCCTCAGCAACGGTGGCTGAGCGATCGGAGAGCAAGGCTTCAGGCTGAGAGATGCGTAAAGGCTTCACCCCTAAAGGCGCATAACGCTGTAGCTGCCACCCCAATCCACTGAGGGAACTACGCACCCCTAAAGGACGCCCAGGTAATTTCTCTGGATTGTTGCTCAGGGATGGAGTGGGATCAGCCATAGACCAGGGTGCTAGCCATTTTGAAAAAGAATTTCAAGACGAATACATGAGATACAAATACAAACCCCACCTTGGCGGGCCGGTTTATGAGCCAAAGTAACCCAGATCGTCTCGGGTTTGCTGGGTCCCCGCTCCACCGCCCCCTTGGTCTGCAACCACCTTCAAACCTTCGTAGCTCAACACAAGTTCTTCAACGGCAACGCTAGTAGAGTCGGCCTGCAGAGAGGGCGTTTTCCAACCCACAGGTACAGCTCCAATTAAAGTCCAAGCCTGCATGGTTTCTCCAGCTTGGTTAAAGACCAGAATGTTGATGCTCCGCCGCTCTGGTTTGCCCTTTTCGAGGATTTGGTTGAGCCAATCCCAAAAGCTCAGATCGTTAGTGATGCCACGCTTGAGGGTAATGTCGCCAAATTTGGCCTGCTTCAAAAAGATCCGCTGCTGATTATTTACCCCTCCTTCGGAATAAGTATCCTTGTCGATGGTGACGTCAATGCCAGAACATTCACTGAAAGAAGCAGCCAAGTTACCATCCATTTCTACATAGAAACGGTTGGTGGTGACAAAGTTAATGGGGTCGTCTTCAGCCATCGCGTTCACCCGTATCGATACTTAATCATCTGCTGCCGTTGAAATATCCGTTCCGTTCTCGCCTTAGCCCCAAGTCTTGTTTCAAATAGCCATAAACCCGATCGCTAAATAAGGCCAAGGCTTGGGGATCTGCCAAAATATCCTCGGCCAAAGCCGCCATGGCAGCTAGATCCTGGTCAGCACCGCTCGCTTGAATATGGGCTGGTGCCCCATACCCCGCCACCGATATCGATGCTGTTGGGGTCTGAGGGGACAGCCGCTGAAGTTGGGTTTTAATATCTGCCATGGGTTAGCGGAAACATTGGCGAGCATAACAATCAAGCCCACTCAGGCTAAAGGCTCCAATCGCCCCTCATCTTAGGGTAAGAAGTCAACCCTAGATTTGACAGTGGCTGAAGGTCGAACCGCAATGGAACGATACGAAAGTAGAACCCCTGCAGCTTTAATCCGGGGTCGCTGGGGGTACATCTAACTCGACCTGAGCCTGGGTGGAAGTGGTTAACCCCTGGCGAACCTGCTGGGATCGGGCGAGTAAGGCTTCTAACCGTTTCCGTTTTTGGCGTGTACCCTGATTCATCGATTCCTCAGGGGGCTTGGATCGCTGCGCTTTAGCCAAGTCCGCCTGCGCTTGAGCCTTGACCTCGGCCAAGATTGCTTGCATTTCAGGATTATTCAGATCTAAGGTCGCTGGTGTCGATCGCCCTTTTTTCGGCGATTTCCCTGTGCGGATGGTGTTGGCCCGCTGGACCAAGGTACTCAAATAGTCTTCTTGCTCGGTATCTTCATCCGCTTCTCGCTGTAGCTGTCCTAGCATCAGCTCATACAGGGCTTGGGTATAGCCTTGGCGACTCGCCTGCTTGACAAAAATGGTGGCAAAACCACAGAGCACCAAGCTGATGCTAGTCGGCACCACCGGCAACCAAGCTCCCGTAAAGAAAAGAGCATAACCTCCGCCCCAGGTCATTGCGGTAGTGGTTCCTAGGGCTAACCAAATGAGGCTGATGCGTCGAATTCGAAAGGCCAGGGTACCGCCAACAAAGGCCCAAAGCCAAATTAACAGGACCTCTACCCCTTCAGGCAACGACCAAATCAGGGGGCGGTCATTAAGGGCCGCTGCCAATAGTTGGCTCGTGGCCTGGGCATGGACGACGCCCCCAGGCATTTCCCGGACATACTCTTGGGCCGCCAAGTAAGGGGTGATAAAGAGGTCTTTAGCAACCAAGGAGGTGTAGCCGATCAGGATGATGCGATCGCGAATCATCTCCTCAGGGACTTGGCCTTCTAACACATCGGTAATGCCAACAGTTTCCACTGCATTTTTGGGTGAGCGATAGTTGAGCATCACCTCATAGGGGAGGAGCTCAATGGTGCTATAGCCGCCAAATTGACCCAGAATAGGGGGGGCTAGGGTATCCCCAAAGATCAATTCTAAGGATTCTGTCGCCTCAATCTCGATCCCTTCTTCAGCCAGATAAATCTGGGCCAGCAGCATGCTGAGGGACGGCAAATCAAACTCAGGTTCAGCATCGTTGCAGAGATGTTTGCCCACGGGCATGGTAGGAGGGGGACCAGGGACGGAAAACAACATGGCTCGCCGCACCACGCCCTTTTCATCCACATTAAAATCCGCAAACCCCACTTGATCGGGGCTAATTCCCTCTGGCGGCGGTACCCCAGGGAAGTTGGGGCTGCTCATTAGGCAAGTGGTGACAATGTTGAAATCCCCATTAATGATATCGAGCAGGCGATCTCGACCTTCGGCGGGGCCTTGGGGGAGATCCCGACCAATGTCAATGCCGATTGCCCGAGGTTGGGATGCCTGCAAGACCTCTAGCACCTCTGCTAAGGTGCCATCTTCAATGGGATCTTCCTGACGACTCTGGATATCATCCTCAGTAATGCCGACCACCAGCAACCGTTGGTCAGGGCCTTCGTCGGGTCGCCAGCGAATAAAACGACCATAGTTCGACAACTCCATTTCCTGAAAAAAACCAACCTGACGCACGAGGACGACGCCCCCAGCCAACACAAAGCTGGTAAGGAGGACGGTGCCGCTCAGGGCGCGCACAATTGGATGTTGTAGCAGTCGTCGAAACACCATGAACCCAACCCCACACCTTATTGAGAAACGTCACGTGCGCGGGTGATCTCTGTGACCCAGCGACGGCGATCGCGATGCTCCAGGGCCAAAATATCACTCAAAGACCAGTGAAAGTACATAGCAACACAGGCTACCTCCTCATGGAGCTGTTCGGAGGGGTAGCCCTTCACTCCCCCGCCAGAGTCAGGTCCACAGCAAAGGCGACATCACAAGCGGGACAGCGGGTCGGAATTTGGGCCTCATTTTTTTGGTTGATGCGGTTATAAAACTCCCGCAGGTAGGCCAAATCTTGGGTAAAGAGACCGCCTAAGGTCTCAGGAGACAACGCCGTCAATGCACCGAGTTGGGTCACCACCCGCGACAGCAAAACCAAGGCACCGTAGCTGGGGAGTTGCTGAGCCTGGCGATCGCGTTCGACCACAAGCTCATCCATGGCCGTTGCCAATCGCATTATCCCCTGGCGATGCACTTGACCCGTGGCATCGACAAGGCCCCGAGGCAAGATAAAGCTAAATTCACTGACCAGTCCCATAGGCAGTCCCTCCTCCAAGCGCTTGCATCCCATCAGCCCCATCAGCTCTCTTCTGGAGAGGCCTCCAGCTCATTAATCTGGCGGTAAAACTTTTGCAGATAGTCCAGATCTTTAGCAAAAAACCGTTCTACGACCATCGGGCTAATTTGCTCTAAGGCTCCTAATTTAGTAATCACCCGAGCCAAAATCACCACCGTTGCATAGGCTGGATTGCTCTTCACCCGAGGATCTCGCAAAGGCACAATCTCATCCATAGCCGTCGCTAGGCGCATGACCCCCGTACGATGAAGATTGCCCTCCTCATCCAAGAAGCCCTTTGGCAGCGTGAACTCAAACTCCGTCTGCATCATGCTGGATTAGCTCACCCGTAAACATGTCTTCACCGTTCATGGAACGGATTGCCCCCGTAACCCTTGATTCAAACCTTGCCCATCACGATTTAGGACGCCGGTAAAACTGATCAACCGCCAGCTCATTGAGTAACCCGGTAAAACTGATCAACGGCCAGCTCAATGTCGACAATCGCCAGGTCGGAACTACTCGCACTAAAGTCAGCCAATTTGTAACTCACTGGCCAAGCCCCCTCAAAGCGGAAGCGGGCTTGTTCCTCAGCGGCTTGGTCGTAGACGGTGAGATCTCCATCCCGCTTCTGCTTGGCCCATTCCCCCTTTTCCACAGCCGCCAACCAATCCCAAAAGGCGGTAGAAATGGTTAAGCCGTTTTTCAGGGTGATGTTGTCACTCTTGGCATTGCCCGGCAGCTTGGTGCGGACAACCGCCCCATGGCTGTTGCCATCCTTACCCCATTTGCCAGGGGTCACCTCACAGTGCTCGATCAGGTCGTGGCTCCGCTTGAACCCTTGGCACTCCATAAAGTAGCCGTCAATGCGCTCGTCACTCCCCTTTAAGTGCAGCTCCAAATAAAAGCGCGCCGTGGAAAGAATCTCATACTGGTTACTTTCAGTGGCCATGGGACGTGTTTATGTGGAGGGAGGGATAACAGGGATAGGGATCGCGCAATACTCACTTCCCATTTATGCCAAGGGCATGAAGCTGGCCGAGATCATTACTTAAACCGGCCCTGGACAAATGGCCCTGGACCGCTTTAACCAGGGACCATCTCTATTTCGTTCTAGCCAGAGATTCGTACACCATGACGATTTCCTCGGTAAACAAATCGGTACTGCTCGGATCCATTTCGGAGGATTTATAACTTTTTGGGAATACCCCGGTAATAGTCCATTCCGCCGCCGCTGCCCCCCCCTGGTTAAACAGGGTAATGGTGCCGGTTT
>JAQCKL010000371.1 GCA_027592485.1 Cyanobacteriota bacterium | reverse complement strand
AGAGATGCGATGGAGCACGTTCTCAAGGTGGTAACGTCTTAACCTAAGTGGCGACGGCTATAGTAAGGATGGGCATAGCGACTACCAGAAGTGATCATCTCTAACTGCACTTGCCGGAGGGCTTCACTGCGGCCTGCACCGCTGAGCAACTGCTCATAATACTGGGCCATCAGGCTTTGGGTGCCGTAGTCATCCACTTGCCAGAGACTGATTAATTGGGTCTCGGCACCGGCGATCGCAAAGGCCCGCCGTAGCCCATACACCCCTTCCCCATTGGCAATATCCCCCAGCCCCGTCTCGCAGGCAGACAGCACTACCAATTGGGTGCCAAACAGATCCAATGTCGAGGCTTCTAGGGCGGTCAGGACCCCATCCTCGTCACCACTGCTGCGGGCGTTGAATCCCGCTAGGGCCAGGCCAGAGCGCAATAAAGGATTCTCGACGGCCACCGTTTCGGCCCCATCCGTGACCCAATCACCGGTTTCATCGGCAGTCACCACCCCTAAGCCCCGACCGGCCCCAGGGCCTTGATGGCCGACATCATTGAGAAAAAAGCCATGGGTGGCAATGTGTAGAATGCGGGGCGATCGCACTTGCTTGATGGCGGTTTCGGTGGCCTGCGTCGCTGTCAATACCGTGGCGTTAGGCAGCTGTTGCTGAATCGCCTCTGCTTCCAGCGCCGTCCCTGGCAGGGGACCCACTTGCAGTTGCCCCAAGCCAGAACGCTGACGCGGGCCTACCCGATCTGCACTTAAGCCCTCGTCATAGTCAGGATTGGCCACGATCACCGCTGGGGCAAAACTGGGAGCCACGATATTAAATTGCAGGAGGTCGCGGCCACTGTTGAGATAGCTGATGGGGTATTGCTCAATTAGGTAGCGGTCCTCCCCATCCCGCAAGGCTTCAAAGGGAATGCGGTTGAGTTGGCTATCGGGGGAAATCAGCAGTTGTGCCGCTGGGGGTAGGTGGGATTGCAGCGGATCAATCAACAGCTTGGCCAGGGTCCGGGCCGCAGGGTGCGGTGACTGGGTCACGTTTTGCAGGTCTTGCCGAAAGGCTTGCACCGCCTGGTCAATGTCGGCGGCACTGCCTAGATCCACCGCTGTGATCGTGCCATCGGCAAACAACAGATAAGCACCATAACGGTCTGGGCCTAAGCGATCGAGGGGGGCCGCGGTGGGGTTGACGGGTTGGTAGCGAACGTACTCGATCAGCACCCCGTTCGCTGGCATCTGCGCCTGGATCGCCCTTAAGGTAACGGGTTGAGCGTCTGCTCGAAAGGCAGCACTGCGCCGAGCTAAGGTCGCTTCCTGTTCTGTCGCGGTGACTTCCAGCTCGGCCAACTCGGTCCGATATTGCTCAGGGGATAGGGTACTGGGGGGATTGAAGGTAAGGGTGGCAAGGCGCTGTTGCGTGGCGGTGAGTTGATCCAGTAGGGCTTGATCGGCAGCGGTGAGATGTTGCCGCAAGGTCTGGCGACTGTTAGTCCCGGCATCCAAAACCCGGCCTTTACGGCGCAACAACGTGGTCAAGGCCAGTTGGGCTGCGGCGTCATCATTGGGAGCCCCTTGCAAATGCAAAGACGTCGTCAAATCAATGGCCACTGAGACTTGGGCGGCATAGGCTTGGCGTTGGGCATCGGTGAGGGTGGCCAGGTTCAGGTCCAGATTCCATTCCTCAACCTCAAGGCCCGCTTGCAGGGAGGCGATCGCGGCGGGCAGATCACCCTGGTCTCGGTACAGCTCGGCCAAATTATTGAGACTATTGGCCACGTCAGGGTGCCGCTCCCCCAGTTGCTCGCGGCGAATCTCTAGGGCTTGGCGGTAAAGCTGTTCGGCTTCGTCATAGCGACCTTGGGCGTTATACAGCAACCCCAGATTCTGGAGGCTGGTCGCCACGCGGGGATGTTGCGACCCCAGTTGGGCTTGGTGAATCTCTAGGGCTTCGAGATAGAGCGGCTCAGCTTCATCGTAATAGCCATGGATACGGTACAGATCCGCCAGGTTGTTGAGATTCGCCGCCACCGCCCCGTGGCGATTACCCAACTGCTGTCGGTAAATCCCGAGAGCCTGCCGGTAAAGGCGCTCCGCCTCGTTAAAGCGGCCCTGAAATCGGTAGACGGAGGCCAAGTTGTTGAGACTGTGGGCGACATTGGGATGGCGATCGCCCAACTGCTCACGGATAATCGCGAGGGCCTCCAAATAGAGGGGCTCGGCCTCGGCGTAACGGCCCTGGTTGCGATAGAGCCAGCCCAAATTGTTCAAACTGGCGGCAACGCTGGGGTGACGGTCTCCCAGTTGCTCGCGATCAATTTCCAGGGATTGCAAATAGAGCGGTTCGGCCTCGTTGTAACGACCTTGGGACCCATACAGCGCGGCCAAGTTATTGAACAGGGTCGCTAGGAGGGGATCGCCATCTCCCAACTGGTTCTGCATCCGATCGACGGCTTCGAGGTATAGGGGCTCGGCATCCTGATAACGCCCTTGGACCCGGTATAGCAAGGCCAAATCATTCAATGCATTCGCGATGGCGCGGGATGCTCCCTGGCTGCGGTAAATGGCCACGACCCTTTCCGCCAAGGGAGTTGCCTCGGCGTAGCGGCCTACCTGATAAAGGGCATCGACCTGCTGACGGAGGGTGGCCGCACGCTGTTCGCTCGGACTGGGTCCCACTTGGGCAAGGGTCCCGGCAGCAGGGCGCAGCGCTTCAGCTTGGGCGATGGGTGATCCCAACAGCACCAGCGCCAGTAACAGTCCTGTCAACGGGTTGTGCCCAGCCATGGTTATCGTCCTGCCGATGGGGATCTTTAGATCTTAAAGAGGCAACCGCTGGACACGTTGCCTAGGGCTGGTCACTTTGCTGAGAACACCTAGGCGCTTAGGACACCTAGGCGCTTAGGACACCTAGGATCGCTTTGATTCCTTGTGCAGCAACCTTGTGCAGCAACAAAGTAGCGAAGTCTTGTCCTAATCGAACCGGTGGTTGCGCTGGTGACTGCTACGGGGCCAGGATTATGTCTCAATGTCAGTAATACGTCAGTCATAACCGTTATGGATGCGATCGCCCTGATATAACGTAGGCAGTTGCCACCAAGGCACACCCGGATGATCATGATGTTCCTGGTGGTAGCCAAAGTGATAGCACAGCAAAAATGACCACAGCCACGGTAACGCCTGGCTTCTGGCACAGCGGCTCGGGCCATGTCCTGCCTCGGCCTGTTGGTGGGGCCGGTAGGTCCCAAAGTAGAACAATTGCAGGGAACTGAGCAGCAAAGGAATCGCCCAAAACAAGGCCAGATTCCAGGGTGAAAGTCGGAAGATGACCGCAGCGAAGCCCACCCCCATAGCCAGGGAAACAAATGGCTTCCAGCCCCAATATTGACCCATGAAATGCAGGTAACAGGTCAAAAAGCTGGCCTGACAAGTTCCACAAAAATCAGGATCTGACGCGGTCATGGGATATCGATGATGCAACCAATGTTTTCGCCGCAGCGTTTTGTACGATAAAGACGCATAGGCCGCGCTGCACAGCACACCGATACCCGCATTGATCCTGCGATTGCCGGGATACACCAGCCCATGGATGGCATCATGGGCCGTAATAAATAGGCCCGTATTCAAAAACGTTTGTACCCAAATCAACCCAACCAGAAGGAGCGGGTGAAGCTCAAAAACTCTGGCTTCTAGGATGAAGGCGAGGTGACCGCACCATAATCCAATGATCGCGATCGCGATTAAAAGTCCCTGGTGCTGAGCCAAAAGGGGCGATCGCTGCGACCTGCGAAACAGTGATTTCGGATGGCCCTGTGGTTGCACCAATCAACACCCTAGATAGGTTTACATGCGAGTCAGCAGGTTAATTTTGGTTTTCTTATCTACTGATAAACCTTCGAGTTCAGCCAGCGTCAGCAAACCATCCTTGATCAGTCTCGACAGGGTATACATCAAGAAAGACTCGCGATCGTCATACTTGCCATCAATATCGTGTCTTTTTGCGCTCAAAAAGTCATGGAGTTGCCAGACATCCTCAGGTGCGGTTACCGAGCTCGCTTGCACTTGTACGTAACTAATTAAGGCAGCGATTTCTGAGGCGTGTGCTTTCTGAAGGGCTGCTTGCGCAATCCTGATTTCCTCACTATTCCAGTGAGATTGTTCCGGCTGTCCCATCTTGATTTAAATCTTGATTAATTATGAGCATTCAACTGAGTGTCCAACTTCCGTGCAGGATGAAGCGCCTTGAGAGGCTGACACCACCAGTTATCCATCCCCTGATACAGCCATCAATTTAGCCAGGGGTAACTCCAAAGCAGTCTTTAAAGCTGATCTAAAAAAGTAGGCTTATGGACCCATGACAGGCCGCCCACTTTTTCGGTCAATTCTCTTTTCATCAATCGATCAACGTGACATTTATTTCAACATGTCATCGTTAGGCACGATCCGTAGAGAGTGATAGCGATCGGGTCAGGGGTTAAAGCCAGATCGGGAGCATCCCACCTTTTGCAGACATACCAGAATTCTGGACGTCAGCATCTAGGTTGCAGACTCTTCTCGCAGTGTTTTCGCGACAGTGCATGCTCCCGGCCAGATCTGACCTGAGGGATTCGATGGGTAGCCCAATCAAATCTTGGCCATTGTGCCGACTTGGCGTGGGGGCTTAGCACTGCCAAACCCCCAAACATCGATCCGCTATTGCCCAGCAACTGCCCTATCTCTAGGTTTGCGAGGCCAAGCGCGGGCTAGCGCATGAGCTTTAAGAGCTCCTTGGGAGACGCTAATAAATCAATCGCCACAAAGAAGATCTTGTTGTCTGGTCCCAACAAAAAGCGCCAAGCGATGTTCATGCCAATGCCAGCACCAAACCACGGGGTTTGACATTTGCCAGTCACCTTAATCTGGGTGTAACCATCAGAAGCCGGTTCAGAAATGCCGCTCTCAGGCATCAGCTTGAGGTTTTGGCATTCTTCTCTAAAGAACCGTAGGACGGCATCTCGGCCCACAATCGGCTGTCGGAACGGGGGTTGCAAGGCACCATCAGCCATGAACAATTCAATCAATGCATCAAAATCATTGTAAGTGTCACAGGGGTTGAGAACAGGAGTTGTTGTGGAAGGGAGTAGTCAGTTAAAGTTTACCGAT
>JAQCKL010000370.1 GCA_027592485.1 Cyanobacteriota bacterium | reverse complement strand
GGGTGATCTTGAATCTCAAACATCGCTCGAAACTGTAGCATTGGCAGGCTCAATTGAGAATGAAATAGCCCTGTATCCAGAGTGATTTCTCAAGATTTTCTTGCAGCCGCCGAGCAATCTGAACGGACTCATCATAATCGTGAATGTAATCAATTAAGATAGCAAACTCATCGCCCCCCAACCGGGCCAACATGTCTCTAGATCTCAAACAGCTGTGCATCGCTTCTGAAACATGAATCAATAACAGGTCGCCAGCAAAATGTCCCAAGCTATCGTTAACTAACTTGAAGCGATCAAGGTCAATGAATAGAACCGCAAATTTATGGTTGTTGTTGACGGTCTCCTTGAATAAGATCGACTGTCTAACCCTATCCAAAAAAGTGCTTCGATTAGGTAGCTTGGTTAGATCATCGGTTTTAGGCTGTTGAAACCCAAGGTCACGATCTTCAATCACAGTTTCGGTGTTGACCCCTAGCCAATCATCAATGCCAAGGAATCCAATGGTGTCGGCGAGTAGACATACTTCTTTTTTGTCCCCGATTCGGATATCTTCTTTGTCTAGGAACATCGCAAAAACGTTGTCACAGAAGGCAATGACATCACCGCTACTCAATTGGTGAAGCTGCTTGCGTTGCCCTTTGATGGTTAAGCCATTGGTGCTCAGGTTGCCCTCTGGATCGCCATCTAGAATCCAATATTTGCCTTTGGCGTAATAGGTGGTGGCATGGTGCCGTGAGATCCCTTTGGAGGTTAAATTGATATTGGCTGAGGTATTACGGCCAATGGAGTATGTTTTCTGCTGTAGGGATTCAACCTTGACCCGAGAGCCTTCCTTGATAATCAGAAAGCATCCCTTTACAGTGGTGTCTAGTGGGCTAAATTGATCGCTTAAATTGCTCATCGTATGTGGCAGAAAATCCAGGGTTAGGGTCAGTAAACTGACAGATTTTTGATGTCAGGATCTATCAACCGGAACTGCAGAGGATACTACCAAGGCCGACGACTTCTCCGGAGGGATATTACTGCTTGAAAAAGCCAATTAATTCCGGTTCAATAAATAATGACTGAACGGATGCTTTTGCCCGCGTGCATCAAGTCAAAGGCGGTGTTGATCTCTTCTAAGGATAATGTTTGGGTGACGAACGGATCGATCTGAAGGTCCCCCGCCAAGTAACGGTCGACATAGCCTGGCAACTGCGATCGCCCCTTCACCCCCCCAAAGGCACTGCCCCGCCAGACCCGCCCCGTCACCAACTGAAAGGGTCGCGTCCGGATTTCTTCTCCGCCGCCCGCCACCCCAATGATGGTGGATTCCCCCCAGCCTTTGTGGCAGGACTCTAGGGCGGCCCGCATTAACTCCACATTGCCCACGCATTCGAACGTGTAGTCAGCACCGCCGTCGGTCATCTCCACAACCACTTGCTGGATTGGGACATCGTAATCTTTGGGATTAATGCAGTCCGTCGCCCCTAACTGTTGGGCCAGCTCAAACTTACTAGGGTTAATATCGACCCCGATGATCCGCCCAGCCTGGGCCATCATCGCCCCCTGTACCACGCTCAAACCAATGCCTCCAAGGCCAAAAACCGCAACGGTTGCCCCTGCTTCGACCTTAGCGGTGTTGAGCACTGCCCCGATGCCGGTGGTGATGCCGCAGCCCAATAGGCAGACCTTATCCAAGGGGGCTGCAGGGTTAACTTTGGCTATGGAAATCTCGGGTAGCACGGTGTACTCACTAAAGGTACTGGTGCCCATGTAGTGATAGAGGGTCTGGCCCTTGTGACTAAACCGACTGGTTCCGTCGGGCATCAGGCCTTTGCCCTGGGTGCTGCGAATTGCCTGGCAGAGATTAGTCTTGCCTGAGAGGCAAAACTTACAGGCTTGGCACTCTGGGACATACAGGGGAATCACATGATCCCCAGGGGCAACAGTCGTCACCCCTGGTCCCACTTCCTGCACAATGCCACCACCCTCATGGCCCAAGATCGAGGGAAATAGCCCCTCGGGGTCTTTCCCAGAGAGGGTGTAGGCGTCGGTGTGGCAAACCCCCGTGGCCGCAATCCGTACCAATACCTCCCCAGCCTTGGGGCCTTCTAAGTCAACTTCGGTTATTTCAAGGGGCTTACCGGCTTCCCAGGCGATCGCGGCACGGGTTTTCATACAACACTCCAACTAAATAATTGACAAGCCACGCTGGTTGGCAGCCCAATCGCATCCCGGTCATCATGGCGACTTACGGTAGGGATTTGGCAATGACAAACCCCTAACGATCGGTACAATATTTGCCAGCTACTCCCTTAGCCACTCTACATGGGGCCTGGGGCCGGAGGAGGCAAGGTTCTTCTAGGGAACCAGCCTGAGGCTATAGGGTTACCAAAATAGTATCCCCATCGACTGTCGCCACTAGGGGTTGCAACGGTTCCGTGGCTGGCCCCTCCAGTAAAGTGCCATCCAGGGCAAATTTTGACTCGTGGCAGGGACAGATAAACTGACTACTGTCGGCGCTCCAACCGACGGTGCAGTTTTTATGGTTGCAGTTGGCGGTCAGGGCCAACACCCCATCAGCATTGTCAGGGTCCCGCACCACAATCACCTTTTCGGGGCTTTCTACCACCAGGCTGCCCTGGGCATCTAAGTCCGCTAGGGTGCCGACGGTTAGGAGTCCAGCGTCGGTCGCTGAGGTAGCCTCCGGCGCGGTGGCTGGGGCAGCATCAGTCGGTGCAGCGCTAGGTGCATCAGCAGTGGTATTCGGTTTAGGGGCACAGGCGGCAATGACCGTCTGTAGGGCCGCCACTAGCCCCCCAAACCCTAACCAAGACAGAAAATAGCGGCGATTCAAATACTTGAGGTTCATTGTGCTTAGCTCCCAGCAATTTAGCTTTAACCTTTGGGTCAACAGTCTGTACCGCCATCCCACTGAGAGGAAGCACAGAACTATCTCTATTCTGGATAGCACAGGTTAAGCTAAACAAGTTTTTTGCCCGCTGATCCGCTGAGTCATCCCAACCCATTGCAATGCCCATGGTTTCTCCCAAGTCGTTTCCCCAGGCCCTGCTTTTCGATATGGATGGCCTGATGCTTGACAGCGAGTGTCTCTACCAACGGGCCTGGAAACAAGCTGGGGCTGATTTGGGCTATGACCTAGATGAGACGGTTTATCTCAGCCTGGTGGGTCGTAGCAATGCCGAAGCGGAGCGGGCCTTTGTGCAGCTCTATGGTGCAGATTTTCCGGTTGAAGCCTTTCGAGCCCAGTGGGAACAACGGTGGCAGGAATGGGTTAAAGCAGACGGAATCTCCCTGAAACCAGGACTGTTAGACCTCCTGGACTGGGTCGAAACCCATGGCTTAGCAAAGGCAGTGGGGACTTCTAGCAATCAGGCCGAGGCCACCCTTTGTTTGCAAACTACCGGTATTTTTGACCGGTTTGCGGTGATCGTCACGGTGGACCAAGTCAAGGCGGGCAAGCCTGCCCCTGATATTTTTTTGGCGGCAGCCCAGTGCCTCGACGTTGACCCCAAGGATTGCCTCGTGCTGGAAGATTCGAATGCAGGGGTCCAGGCTGCCCATGCGGCGGGGATGGCGGTGATAATGGTGCCGGATCTACAAACGCCGACAGCGGCCTCAGCGGCGATCGCGCTACAGATTTTTGACTCTCTCCATGACGTTTGTTTGTGGCTTCAATCACCTATCTGCCCGCACTCGGAATCTCCTCATTCCTGACTGCGTCGTTGGGGGACCCAACCGTAATGCCCAAGATGGGATCGCACCGCAGGGGTAGGGTACTCTAAGCTACCTGGATAATGCTGAATTCTAAGCTACTCATGAATATGCGATCGATGACAACGCCTTAGGGGCAGGATGAATCGCATTGCTAGATTCACCAGAGTTGGTTACACAACAGGAGCCTGATGCCCTCAATGCCTCTACTCCATGGATGGTGTTCCTTAATCGACACTCGGCTTAACTCGAATGCTATTTCACCGCCGCTCTCAACTCCGTCTGATTGCCTACCCTAGGCTCAGTGCCCTAACGGACGTCGATATTGGCCATCACGTAATAGCCTTTCCGTTAGCCGTGAATAGGGCTTTTTAAAATGGCCAACCTTTTGATTGTTGACGATGATGCAACAATCCGCACCTTTCTAAGTTTGGCAATGCGTCGGGATGGGCATCGCATTTTGATGGCTGTTTCAGGGGAAGAATGCCTAAACTTGGTTCAACAAGAGCCGCCAGATCTCATCCTCCTGGATGCCAAAATGCCAGGAATGGATGGCTTTACTTGCTGTGCCCAGCTCAAAACCAGATTACGGGATCAATGCCCTCCCGTAATTATGATTACGGGGCTCTCGGATACGGCATCGGTTGATCGCGCCTTTGCTGTCGGGGCGATCAACTACGCCACAAAACCCATACATCTGGCGGTATTGCGTCATCGAGTCCAACAAGTCATTCGCGAACAAGAGCTGATGAAGCAGATGGCCTCTATTAATCAACAGTTAGCCACCGCCAATAAAGAGCTCAATCAAATGGCGCGTATTGATAGTCTCACTCAAATTGCCAATCGTCGTGCTTTTGACGAGGTGTTACTCAAAGAGTGGCAGCATTCGGCTCGCTATAAGCGTCCCTTAGGCATACTGGTTTGTGATGTGGATTATTTCAAGCAATATAACGATATCTATGGTCACCAAGCTGGGGATTTGTGTTTAAAACACATTAGTCAAAGCCTGCAACTGGGCACTTTACGGATGGCCGATCTAGTTGCCCGGTATGGTGGCGAAGAATTTGTCGTGCTGCTCCCTGAAACCAATGGACTTGGAACCTTGGAAGTGGCAACGCGGCTGCATACCAAAGTCAGCAATGCAGCCATCCCCCATGCAGGGTCTCAATTGTCCTCGGTGATCACCGTTAGCATCGGGGCCAGTTGGACTATCCCTAGCCTCTATGATCATCCCAAAAATTTCTTTGAAACCGCTGACCAAGCCCTCTATGAGGCCGGCACTGGTCTCTTAACAGGTGATGAACTGAAACCCTTGTGTCGTCAATAGCTCATAGGTTGAGATGGGCCGGTCACAATATCCCATCACCATAGCTGGAGTCGTCTTTTTGCCTAGCCCCCAATGAGGTCTGACCCAGTTGTGGATC